>NZ_JBSFUU010000073.1:0-51616 GCF_053591955.1 Streptomyces sp. NPDC002845
CCGGGAGCGCTGCCGGAGTGCGCGCATCCCCGACACCGTGGCCTTCGCCACCAAGCCCCGCCTGGCCGAGCGGATGATCGCCCGGATCCTGCCCGGCCTGCCCGAAGGGCTGATGTGGGTGGCCGCCGACGAGGTCTACGGACGCGACGGCTCCTTCCGCGCCTTCCTGGAGGAACACCGGCTGCCCTACGCGGTCAATGTGCAGGCCAACCAGACCGTGCTGCCGCGGCCCGGCTGGCGGCACGCCGCCCGGCTGGTGGAGCGCACCGCCGGCGAGGACGAGTGGGTCGAGCTGCCGGCCGGCCCTTCCCAGCTCGGCTCACGCCTGTGGCAGTGGTGGGTGCGCCGGATTCCCGACCCCGACACGGAGACCGGCGGCGGGGCCTGGGTGAGGTGGTTCATCGCGCGGCGCCGCCCCGAGGCGCCCGGCGAGCGCGACTACTACCTCGCCTGGGGCCCGCCCGGGACACCGGTGGAGGAACTCGTCACCGTGCCCGGCGCCCGCTGGCGCGTCGAGGAAGCAATCAAGCTGGCCAAGTCTGCCTGTGGCCTGGCCGACTACGAGGTGCGCTCCTTCCACGGCTGGTACCGGCACATCACCCTGGCCCAGCTGGCCGCCGCGTTCCTTGCCGTCCAGGACGCGGCGGCCCTGCGCGAGCAGGGCCCCCTCGCCTCGGAGCACTTCCGCCAGGAGGCAGCACAGTCCGCCGACCACACAGGGGGACGAAGCTGACCCCACCGGCCCCGTCCCGCCCTTGCGCTTCACCGCCTACGAGATCCGCCGCCTCGTGCGAGTTCTCAGCTGGCCATGGGTTTCTCCGGTAGTACCGATCAACCGTCACAAGATCTGCCGCTGTAGTACTCGGCAGCTTGGCAGGGCCCGGACCACGACCGACGGCACCGTCGGCCGCAGAGTCCAGGACCTCTCCGGCAGCCTCGCCCAGCCGGAGGGAAGGCAGATGCTGAAAAGGCAGTACTGGGGAGTCACCACGCTCTTCGTCACCGTGGCGTTCAGCTACATCGGTTATCGCCTCAACGACCGGCATCCCAGCCTGCCGTGGATGATGGGAGGACTGGCGGCCGGGGCGGGCGCGACCGTTGTTCTGTATAGGGTCGGGAAGGAGTAGGCCCGACTCCTTGCGGTCCACACGGCACGGCAGCGGCGCGTGACGACCGAGCGGGGCTCAAGAGCCCGAGATCCCGCATCGTGCGCGGGACGCGGTTGGTGACATCGGGGCGAAGCGGGCCGACGGGGGAGCGGGGGCGGTACTTCTGTGGTCGGCCCAGAGGACCTGTCTGGTCAGGTGCTGTTCCTGGCCCGGGGTTTGGAGTACATAGAGGCGTACGACTTCGTCGCGGGCGTCGGGGTCTTCCCGCCACCAGGGACTGGGCGGGAGGCGCATGGCCAGCTGCCAGCACTCTTCCTCGGGCAGGGGCATGGCCGTCGGGTGGCCTGCCGAGGGGAATCGCTGTGTTCGTCGATACCAGCGCCGCCAGCGTGCCTCGTACAGGTTCGGCATGCTCCACACGTACGGGTCCGGCATGCGCGGTGCCCGGTCGGTGTCTCGGGTGTCCGGTGCCGTGTGGGTGTCGTGGGTGTCGTGCCGCCGTGGGCGGGGCGGCAACAGAGCGGACAGCTTGGCGGTCAGCCAGGTGGTGGCTTTGCTCATGTCACGTCCCCCTGTTGACTGTTGGTCCACCTGTCCGGCAGTGGAAAAGTCGCCCACGCGCACTTCGTGAACCGGCGCAGGTCGTACCCCCAGTGTTCGGCGAGCGCGGCGACCACGGTCAACCCTCGCCCGCCCTCGTCCTGTTGGACGGAGGCGCGCTGTTCCGGGACCTTCTCCTTGTCGGGGTCGGACACCTCAAGCAGCAGACGGTCACCCTGAATGGACACGGACACCTCGACCTGGGCGAACGTCACACGGCAGTGCCGTACGGCGTTGGTCACGTACTCGGTCGTCACGACGACGACGTCGGTGGAGAGTTCGCCGACGAGGCCCCAGTTCGCAAGGATCTTGCGGACCTGTGTGCGGGCGTCGGGGACGTGTCTCGTGTGCTTCGGGATGCGGAAGGTGGCTTGGCGGGGCTGGGCTGATGCTGGTTCGGGCATGGCGGTGCGTACCCCCTGACGCTCAGTCAAGTGCGCGCTCTGTGGTGGCGCGTGAGGATGAGGCTAAGCAGACATTCGCGACCTCCACAATGAGAACGTCTGCATGTATGCAGTCATGTGCCTCTATCGTGTGAATGTGATGTGGTGGCGGCGCCCGATATGGCACTGTGGCCGCCGACGGAGAAGGGAGAGCCCATGCCCGCAGGGGGACGGCCGACCGTGCGCAGCAGGCGCCTCGGCGTGGCGCTCAAGAGGTACCGGCTCGCCGCGAAGCTCGACCAGCCGCAAGCAGCCGAGGTGATCGCGACAAGTCAGGCCAGGATCAGCCGTATCGAGAGCGGCCACACGAGCGCTCGCGTCATCGACGTCAGGCTTCTGCTGGACGCCTACGGAGTGACGGACCAGGAGGTCCGGGACAGGCTTGAGGGGCTGGCCAAGCAGTCGAACCGGCGCGGTTGGTGGCTCGAACATGCCGAGCACCTGCGGCCGGACTACCTCGATCACATCGCGCTTGAGGACGAAGCGACCTACATCCGGGAATGGCAGCCGGTTCGGTTCCCCGGCCTCCTGCAAACCCCTGCCTACGCGGAAGCGGTCATCACGGCGGGACCCAACCACGTCGCCCCCGAACGGGTTGCCCATCTGGTGAAAGCGAGGGAGGGGCGACAGGCGAAGATTGATGAAGGCGGGACGGCGTACACCGCCATCCTCTGGGAAGTGGTCATCACGCACCCTTTGGCGAGCGCCGAGATTCACCGGGAACAGCTCTCATCCCTGCTTGAGGCAGGGATGAGGTCGAATGTGACGGTGCAAGTGCTGCCGTTCACGGCGGGAGCCCTGGCAGGCTTGTCCGCCTTCTCCTCCTTCAGCTTCGACTCGCAACCAACAGTCGAAGCGGTGACGCTGGAGAACTTGAGGGGTACGTCGGTCCTTGAGGGTGCGGAGGATCTCGCGGCTTACTCGAACGCGTTCGACCTACTACGATCGTCAGCACTGGCGCCGGACGCGAGCGCACGGCTCATCCGGCGCGTACTGCGGACCAGCGAGGAAGACGCATCGTGACCGAGCTCATAGGCCCCTTCCGGAAGTCGTCGTATTCCGGGCAGGAGGGCAACTGTGTAGAGGTGGCCCCCACGGTCGTGGGCGGTCGTGCCATACGCGACAGCAAGGACCAGGCAGGCCCGATCCTCCTCTTCGCCCCCGGGGGCTGGCAGGCCTTCCTCGCGGGAACCAAGTCAGGGGAGCTCGGCCACTCGACGGGGGTCTGAGAGGGCCGGTGCCGAGGGGCGTACGCCGCCGAGCAGGATCGTGCGGGTGCGGTGACTTCCCCATGAGGCATGAGAGGTCTGGAGCCGGACACCCCTGGTCAGCCAGGGGCGTATCGGGTTAGCGTCCGTCCATGGCAGCCCCTTCCGACACCGCCCTCGCCTTCGACCCGTGGGACCCCGACTTCGTGGCCGACCCGTACCCCGCGTACGAGGAGCTGCGGGCGCGGGGCCGGGTGCACTACTACGAGCCCACGAACCAGTGGCTGGTGCCGCACCACGCGGATGTGTCGGCGCTGCTGCGGGACCGGCGGCTGGGGCGGGCGTACCAGCACCGTTTCACGCACGAGGAGTTCGGGCGGACGGCGCCTCCGGCGGAGCACGAGCCGTTCCACACGCTCAACGACCACGGGATGCTCGACCTGGAACCGCCGGACCACACGCGGATCCGGCGGCTGGTGTCGAAGGCGTTCACGCCGCGTACGGTCGAGCAGCTGGTGCCGTATGTGCGGCGGCTGGCGGGTGAGCTGGCGAACGGGCTGGTCGAGGCGGGCGGCGGGGATCTGCTGACCGATGTCGCCGAGCCGCTGCCGGTCGCGGTGATCGCCGAGATGCTGGGCATCCCCGAGTCCGACCGGGCTCAGTTGCGGCCCTGGTCGGGGGACATCTGCGGGATGTACGAGCTGAACCCGTCGGAGGAGACGGCTAAGCGGGCGGTGCGGGCGTCGGTGGAGTTCTCGGCGTATCTGCGGGAGCTGATCGCGGCGCGGCGCGCGGAGCCGGGGGAGGACCTGATCTCGGGGCTGATCGCCGCGCACGACGAGGACGACCGGCTGACCGAGCAGGAGATGATCTCGACCTGTGTGCTGCTGCTGAACGCGGGGCACGAGGCGACGGTCAACGCGACCGTGAACGGCTGGTGGGCGTTGTTCCGCAACCCGGACCAGCTGGCGGCGCTGCGTGCGGACCACTCGCTGGTTCCCTCCGCCGTGGAGGAGCTGATGCGGTATGACAGCCCGTTGCAGCTCTTTGAGCGGTGGGTGCTGGATGACGTGGAGATCGACGGGACGACGATTCCGCGGGGGGCGGAGATCGCGATGCTTTTCGGTTCCGCCAACCATGACCCGGCGGTCTTCGCCGACCCGCGGCGCATGGATCTGGGCCGCGTGGAGAATCCGCACATCTCCTTCGGGGCGGGGATCCACTACTGCCTCGGTGCGCCGCTGGCTCGTATCGAGCTGACGGCGTCCTTGACGGCGCTGCTGGAGCGGGCGCCGGCGCTTGGGCTGGTGGAGGAGCCCAAGCGGAAGCCGAACTTTGTGATCAGGGGGTTGGAGAGGCTGCCTGTGCGGGTGGGGTAACGGGGGTTGGGTTTCGCCCCCGCCGCCCCTACCCGTCCCATCTCCCAGGGGCTCTGCCCCTTCGACCCCGTCGGTAGGGGGTGGGTGGTGGGGGTGTCGGCGGGCTGCGGGTTGTTTGTGGCTTGTCGCGCAGTTCCCCGCGCCCCTGAAGGGGCGCGGACCGGGCGCTACTGAGGGCCTGGTCCCGGTGGGTTCGCCCAGTTGTGCAGCGCCCAGGCCGAGAGCACGAGGGCGGCGAGCGCCGCGGCCATCGGTACGAGGAGCCGGACGGCCTGTGGCTCCCGGTCGCGCAACGGGCGCCCCGCCGCCGTCCATACCACCACCGGTAGCAGGGCGCCCGTGGTCAGGACGAGGGGCAGTTCGGTCCACAGGGCGTTCAGGTCCATGCCCTCGTTCTCGAAGCCGCCGCCCAGCTTCACCTTCGTACGCCGGGAAGTGCCCCACACGTACAGCGCGGTCAGCAGCCCGACCAGCGACAGCAGGCAGCCCCCGCACCCCACGGACTTCTCTGACTCCGTACGCCTCATGATCGGCAGGACGCATCCTGACGACCATGAGGTTCCGTGCCCCGTGGAGCTACTTCGTCTCCAGATCCCGGCGGCGCAGGCCCGCAAGGCCCAGCCAGACCAGGCCCGCGGCGACGAGGGTCAGGAGCAGCAGCGGGGTCCAGGACATGTCGGCGGCGGGGAGCCGCGGGACGTGGCCGAAGGGGGAGAGGTTGTTCATCCAGTCGGGGAACTGGAGGAGCTGCCCGAGGTAGCCGACGACGAACGCGTACACGGGCACGATCCAGGCGGCCGAACTCGCCCGCGGGAGCCACCCGAAGAGCACCATGGTGAAGCCGACGGTGACCCACAGGGCGGGGGCGTAGGCGAGGGCCGCGCCGACCAGCTTCAGCAGCAGTCCGCCGTCACCGGTCGAGCCCGCCCCCGCGATGCCGAAGCCGAGGCCGGCCAGCAGCAGTACCAGCGTGCCGCCTCCCATGGCGACGGCCAGGTGGCTGCCCGCCCAGCGGGAGCGCGAGAGCCCGGTGGCGAGCAGCGGCTCGGCCCGGCCCGCGGTCTCCTCGGAGCGTGGCCGCAGCGCCGCCATCACCACGTACACCGCGGCGACGACCGTGATGACCACCATGACCATCGAGGCGAACGACTCCGCGACGCTGGCGCCGCCGATGCGGTCCAGGGCTTCCTGGATCTGCTCGATGTCCTGCAGCATGTCCTCGGCGTCCCCGAGGATCGACCCGTACATAGCGCCCATCAGGAACAGGCCCGCGGCGAAGCCGACCAGCATGCCGCGGTGCAGCCGCAGCGCGAAGCCGAGCGGAGTGCCGAGCGCCTCGGAGGCGACCGGGCTGCCGAGCTTCTCCGGCCTGAGGCCCGCGCCGACGTCCCGCCGGGTGGAGAGCACGAACCCGGTGGCCGCGCACGCCACGGCGAGGGCGAGGCAGAGCAGCAGCGGCCACCAGCGGTTGTCGACGTAGACGTACGTACGCTGCACCCAGCCGATCGGCGACAGCCAGGACAGGGCGCCGTTCTCACCCGTGTCGCCGGCGGCGCGCAGCACATAGGCGACGCCGATGGCCGTGAGGGCCATGCCGGAGGCGCCGCGTGTGTGCGCGGTGATCTGGACGGTGATCGCGGCGACGGCGGCGAAGACGATGCCGGCGGCCGCGTGGGTCATGCCGTAGAGCAGCGAGCCGCCCGTGTCCATGCCCTCCAGGCCCAGGCCCGACAGGCCGAGGGCCAGCAGGAGCGCCAGGCCGAGGTTGGCGATGACCGCGACGGAAAGGGCGGCCGCGAGGTGGGCGTGGCGGCCCACGACGGTGGAGCGCACCAGTTCGGCGCGGCCGGTCTCCTCCTCGGCGCGGGTGTGCCGGGTGATGATCAGGACGCTCATCAGGCCGACGAGTACGGCCATGAAGCCGATCATCTGGTGGCCGAGCATCGAGCCGAAGTTGTAGTCGGTGAGGTACTCCCGGGGGCCGGACATGGCGAGCCCGGCCGGGGTGTCCATGGTCTCGACGGCGTTGGCCCGGTCCTCGGGGTCGGGGTACAGGGTCTTGTAGTTGCTCGCGGTGGAGAGCGTGCCGAGGAACAGCGCCAGGATCCACACCGGGATCCGGATGCGGTCCCGGCGCAGGGCGAAGCGGATCAGGGTACGGGTGCCGGCCAGGGCGTTGCCGCCGGCCACGGGGCCGGTCGGCGCGGGTGCCTTGGCCGTGGCGGTCGCGGTGGTCATCGCACGTCTCCATTGACCTCTGCGTGTCCGTTGGCGGCCAGCTCGTCGCCGTAGTGGCGGAGCATGAGCTCCTCCAGCGTCGGCGGGTGGCTGACGAGGCTGCGGATGCCGAACTCGGTGAGCTTGCGCACCGCGCCGTCGACCTGGGCGCCGTCGACGGCGAAGCGGACCCGGCCCGCCCCCTCGTCGACGGTCTGCAGGTCGTGGATGCCGGGCAGCACGTCCAGGCCGGTCGCGGGGCGCTCGGTCTCCACCTCGATGGTGGTGCGGGTCAGGTGCCGCATCTCGGTGAGCGTGCCGGACTGGACGATCTGCCCGAGCCGGATGATGCTCACGCGGTCGGCGAGCTTCTCCACCTGGGCCAGGATGTGGCTGGAGAGCAGGACGGTCTTCCCGGCCGACTTCGCCTCGAAGATGACGTCCTGGAAGACGACCTCCATCAGCGGGTCCAGGCCGGCGGTCGGCTCGTCGAGGAGCAGCAGTTCGGCGTCCGAGGCGAGTGCGGCGACGATGGCGACCTTCTGCCGGTTGCCCTTGGAGTACGCCCGGCCCTTCTTGGTCGGGTCCAGGTCGAAGCGCTCGATGAGCTGGTCGCGGCGCCCCCGGTCCAGTCCCCCGCGCAGCCGCGAGAGCAGGTCGATGGCCTCGCCCCCGGTGAGGTTGGGCCACAGTTCGACGTCTCCGGGGACGTACGCGAGGTGCCGGTGCAGCTCCACGGCGTCCGCCCACGGATCGCGGCCCAGCACCTGGGCGGCGCCGGAATCAGCGCGCAACAGGCCCAGCAGGACCCGGATCGTGGTGGACTTCCCGGCGCCGTTGGGGCCGAGGAAGCCGTGGACCTCACCGGGCTCGACCTCCAGGTCGAGCCCGTCCAGCGCGTGTGTCCGTCCGAAGGACTTGTGCAGTCCGGAGACGGTGATGGCCTTGGTCATGATTCCGAACGTACGCTGTCTTCAGAAATTTGTGAAGTTAAGGAAGCGTATAAACCGCCGGTAGGCTCGACAGTGGCGCCTGACCAGGGGAGATGATCCAGAGATGACGGAATCGAGGACCGCGGGGCGAGACCCGGAGGCCGTCTCCCGCTTTGTGGAACACTTCGCGGCCCAACTCGTCGAGGCTGGCGTGCAGCGGATGGCGGCCCGGGTCTTCGCCGCGCTGCTCGCGTCCGACACCGGCGCCATGACCTCCGTCGAACTGGGCGAGCAGCTGAAGATCAGCCCCGCCGCCGTCTCCGGGGCGGTGCGCTATCTGTCGCAGCTGCGCCTGGTGTCGCGCGAGCGGGAGCCCGGCTCGCGCCGGGAGCGGTACCGGGTGCACAACGACCAGTGGTACGAGTCGCTCGCCAATCGCAACGCGATACTCAAGCGCTGGGAGGACTCCCTGCGCGAGGGCGTCGACGGCCTGGGCGCCGACACCCCGGCGGGCCGCCGCCTCGCCGAGACGCTCGCCTTCTTCGAGTTCATGCAGACCGAGGTCGAGGGCATGATGGAGCGCTGGCGCGTCCACCGCGAGAGGGACTTCGGGCGGGGGTAGCGCCGGCGGCGGGGAGCTGAAGGGAGGCGGAGAGATCGTCAGCCAGACCATTGTGGCGAGCTGACTGACGGGCCCCTCGGTGCCGTCGGCGTCAAACGTTCGTCGCCCGTACCTTTGGATGCTGCCACGAAGCTGGCGGGGCTGAAGGACGGGATCGACAGCGGAGGTGTACGCGAGCCACTACTCTGAGTGGCGGTTGGTCCGCATCAGAGGGAGGGCGCATCATGACACTCATGGCAGAGCGACCGGTGATAAGCGGCACCAAGCCCCGCAGCGGCTTCGAAGAGCTTCTGGACCTCCTCGACGAGCTGCACGTGCCCGACGGCTACAAGGCCGAGATCATCAGGGGGAGCATCGTCGTGTCGCCGTGGTCCAAGGGGTACTACCTCGACGTAATGGAGTCGGTGTGTGATCAGCTGCGCGAACACCTCCCCGAAGAGCACCGGATCAGTTACGGCCCGTTCCTGTACGCGTTTCCGGGCTGCGAGCGTGCCTACGGCCCTGATATCCACGCAGCCCACCGGCGTGTACGGCGGACGACCAGCAACCGGTTGGACGGTGAGGCCCTATCGTTCGTCGCCGAACTGACCTCGAACTCCACCAGGGACGAAGGCCTCACCGACAAGGTCGAGACCTACGGGAAGGCCGGTGTCCCGGTCTACCTGGTCCTCGACATGCAGCAGGAGCAGGCCATCGTCTTCGGGTCCCCGTCCGCCAAGGGGTATGAGGTCCGCTTCACCAAACCCTTCGGCGAGAAGCTCTACATCCCGGACCCGTTCGGCTGCACCCTCGACACCGACGGCTTCCACTTCCAGTCCCCTGAAGAGGAGCCCGACGAGCAGGCCGACGACTGACTCACGACGACAAGGGCAACGTCAACCCCAGCGCCCCCTCCCAAACAGTCCACGTCCGCCGCCGCACCGGCCCGGCGACCACCGCGTCCGCCCGGTAGCGGAAGTCCGCGCCTGACACGGTGACGCGGTGCCCGACGGCCCGTAGTGGCCCCGCCTCCGCGCCCACCGACACCGGCCGGACCTCGACCTCCGCACCCCCTGCCGGGCCGCCCGGAGTCACCGACACGGCCTCCACCGGCTGGTCGAGGTCGACGAGGGTCACGTCGTCCACCTCGACCCGCAGCCGTGAGGGGCCGGGCCCGGGTGAGGAGGGGGCGCGGGTGCGGGAGGGGCGGGGGGAGAGGGTGCGGACGAGGGACTGGCAGGTGCGGAGCCAGGAGTGGTGGGGCTCGCCTCGGCCGGTCTCCTCGGCCGGCTCCGGAGTCGCCGCCGGTATCCCCGGGATGCGCAGCGCGCCCAGCACCACCCCGTCGCTGTCGTCGACCAGGAGGTCCAGCCGGCGTACGGCGCCGTCGAGGGCCGCCCGGGCGGCGGCCACCGCGCCCGTCGGCACGCCCAGGGTGTGGGCGAGGCCTATGGCGGGGCCCACCGGGACGACGGACAGTGCGCAGGCGGCCAGCTCCCGCTGACGGTGGAGGAGGGACACCGCCCGCATCAGCGCCCGGTCGTCGCCCACGACCACCGGACGCCGCGAGCCGCGCCGCGACAGCGCCCGCGCGAATTCCTCGGGCCCCTCGGGAAGACAGACCTTCGTACTCGCCGCACCCCCGCTGAGCACGTCTTTCGCGATCCGGACCGCCTCACCGTCCGTACGACGGGCCAGGGGGTCGATGACCACCAGAAGCTGGTCGGGAGTCGCCACCTCGGTCCTGCCTCGCTTCCTCGGGTAGCATCTTTGTGCAAGAGCCCCTTGCGCTATTGCGCCAGGGGCTTCGTCTATTCCGGGGCATCCGGGTCCGACGGGTTCGCGGCCGACGGCGGCCGCTGGTGGCCGACGTGGGTCGCCGGTGTACGCGGCACACACAGTGTCCCGTTCAC
Source organism: Streptomyces sp. NPDC002845 (assembly GCF_053591955.1). Classification (NCBI taxonomy): domain Bacteria; kingdom Bacillati; phylum Actinomycetota; class Actinomycetes; order Kitasatosporales; family Streptomycetaceae; genus Streptomyces; species Streptomyces sp. NPDC002845. Next base: position 10,403 of record NZ_JBSFUU010000073.1, read on the forward strand.
CCCTGACCTTGGACATGCCCCGCCCGGAAGGGGTGTACGCGCGTGCCCGCACTTGTGCTGCTCGGTGCTCAGTGGGGTGACGAAGGTAAGGGAAAGGCCACCGACCTGCTCGGTGGTTCGGTCGACTACGTGGTCCGTTACCAAGGCGGTAACAACGCCGGACACACGGTAGTCGTGGGCGACCAGAAGTACGCTCTCCACCTCCTCCCTTCCGGAATCCTGTCTCCCGGCTGTACGCCGGTCATCGGCAACGGCGTCGTCGTCGACCCGTCGGTCCTGCTCTCCGAGCTGAGCGGTCTGAACGAGCGCGGCGTTGACACGTCCAAGCTCCTGATCAGCGGAAACGCTCACATCATCACGCCGTACAACGTCACCGTCGACAAGGTGACGGAACGCTTCCTCGGCAAGCGGAAGATCGGCACGACGGGGCGCGGCATCGGCCCGACGTACGCCGACAAGATCAACCGCGTGGGCATCCGGGTCCAGGACCTGTACGACGAGTCGATCCTGACGCAGAAGGTCGAGGCGGCCCTCGACGTCAAGAACCAGATCCTGACCAAGCTCTACAACCGCCGCGCGATCGTCGTGGACCAGGTCGTCGAGGAGCTGCTGGGCTACGCCGAGCAGATCAAGCCGTACGTCGCCGACACGCTCCTGATCCTCAACCAGGCGCTGGACGACGACAAGGTCGTGCTCTTCGAGGGCGGCCAGGGCACGCTTCTGGACATCGACCACGGGACCTACCCCTTCGTCACGTCCAGCAACCCCACCGCGGGCGGGGCATGTACGGGCGCGGGCGTCGGCCCGACGAAGATCAGCCGCGTCATCGGCATCCTGAAGGCGTACACGACCCGCGTCGGCGCGGGCCCGTTCCCCACGGAGCTGTTCGACGAGGACGGCGAGGCTCTGCGCCGTATCGGCGGCGAGCGCGGTGTGACGACGGGCCGCGACCGCCGCTGCGGCTGGTTCGACGCGGTGATCGCCCGCTACGCGACCCGCGTGAACGGCCTGACCGACTTCTTCCTCACCAAGCTCGACGTCCTGACGGGCTGGGAGGAGATCCCGGTCTGCGTCGCGTACGAGATCGACGGCAAGCGCGTCGAGGAACTGCCGTACTCCCAGTCCGACTTCCACCACGCGAAGCCGGTCTACGAGATGCTCCCCGGCTGGTCGGAGGACATCAGCAAGGCCAAGACCTTCGCCGACCTCCCGAAGAACGCCCAGTCGTATGTGAAGGCGCTGGAGGAGATGTCCGGCGCTCCGATCTCCGCGATCGGCGTGGGTCCGGGGCGGGACGAGACGATCGAGATCAACTCGTTCCTCTGATTGTTCCTCTGGTCGTTCCTTTGAGCCGGAACGCGTGTTCAACTGATCGGCCGGTACAGGGACATGGAGAGGGCCGCCGCCTCGCGGCGGCCCTCTCGCGAGCTGCTCCCGCGTACCCACGACGCACTCCCAGAAGTGGGCGCACCTCGCATAACGGTCATAGGCTGAAAGGGCAAACACAAGCAAGGCCCACGTGCGTCGCCGGCGAAGAGCCGGCGAAGGAGAAGGTGAGCCCGATGCGCGTCCTGCTCAAGGCGACCCTGGACACGGAGAAGGGGAACGAGGCGATCCGAAGCGGGAAGATGCCGGAGCTGATCAAGGAGGCCCTGGACCGGATCAAGCCCGAGGCCGCCTACTTCGGGCCCTTGGGCGGCCGGCGTACCGTCCTCCTGTTCCTCGACATGAAGGACAGCTCCGATCTGCCCGTCACCGGTGAGCCGTTCTTCAGCCAGTTCAACGCCGAGGTCGAGGTCACCCCGGTCATGAACGGCGAGGACCTCCAGAACGGCCTGGCCAAGCTGCGCTGACCGGATCGACCGTCACTCGGCCCGCACCAGCGCTCCCGGTTCGCTGCCGGGGTCGTACATCTGGTAGACGAGGAGCCCTCCGTCGTCGGACGGCTCGATGACCTGGCTGCCGTATGCCGCGCTCTCACAGGCGTCGGCGCCGCCGCTGTCGTCGTCGAAGTTGACCTGTTGCGGGCCGTAGCCGAGGCCGTCGTTGATCGTGGCGAGGGTCTGCGTGTAGTCGCAGTCGTCGTCGGGGCTGCCGCCCGTCACGATGAACTGGCCGCCGACACCGCCCTGTTCGATGGTGAGGAACTCGCCCGTGCGGTTGAGCTCCAGATCGATGAACTCCCACCTGCCCAGATACTCGCCGGGGATGGGCGCGTCCCCGTCGGCTGCCCGGGTGAGGGTGAGGGGCGTACCGTCGCCCGCCCACTGCACGGTGTCGTCGGACCGCAGTGCGACGGTCTGCCCGGACGGTGGCGCACCGCACTCCTCCCGGTCCTCGCCGTCGATGGTCTGCTCGGTGACCCAGCGCGCCTCGCCGAGCGTGATCGTGTCGCCGTCGACCGACCGCAGGGAACTGCGGGCTTCGCACAGCGAGAAGTAGCCGAGCCGGGTGTAGGTGGCGACGGGCTGTCGCAGCGCACCCGGCCTGAGTTCGATCCGCACGCGCGGTGTCCTGACCATCCCGTCGTCGGTGCTCTCCCTGCCCTCCCACGCCCCGACCAGCACGGACGGCATCCGCCCGGTGGCAGCGGCCTGAGCGCCGGACGCGGACCCGGACCCGGATGAGGACGCGGAAGGGGCGGCCGGTCCCTTCGTCTCCGGCTGCTCCGTCCCGTCGGTGCCCCCGCCCGACCGCAGTACGACGACCGCGGCCACCGCCGCGAGCACGGTCAGCACGGCACCGAGGACGGCCGACCGCCGCAGGCTCCGGGAGGCGGGTCGTACGGTCACCGGCGTATCTACGGGCGTGGGGGAGGGGGCGTCGACAAGCGTGGGCTCCGGCCCGTCCGTGTCCAGCAGTCGTACGGCGTCGCTGCCGAGCTCGGCCAGCAGTTCGCCCGGCAGCCAGGGCTCGGACGACTCGGTCCGCGTACGTTCGACGAGTTCCGCCACGCCGGGGCGGTCGCCCGGGGCCTTGGCCAGGCAGTCCCGTATCAGGTCCAGCAGTTCCTCGGGCAGCTCGTCGAGGTCGGGCTCGTCCTGTGCGATGCGGAACATCAGGGCGTGCAGACCGATCTCCGAGGTGCCGAAGGGCAGCCGCCCGGTCGCCGCGTACACCAGCACCGAGCCCAGCGAGAACACGTCGCTCGCCTGCGTGACCTTCTCGCCCCGGATCTGCTCGGGCGACATGAACCCCGGCGACCCGATCACCGCGCCGGTCTGGGTGAGCCCGCCGGCCGTCGCGGTGTCGAGGGCGCGGGCGATGCCGAAGTCGATGACCCGGGGGCCGTCCACCGTGAGCAGTACGTTCGAGGGCTTGAGGTCGCGGTGGACGAGCCCGGCGTCGTGGACCGACGCCAGCGCGAGGGCGAGGCGGTGCCCGAGGGCGCGTACGGACGCCGGCGGCAACGGCCCGTACCCGTCGGCGACGACGGAGTCCAGGGAGGGGCCGGGTACGTATCCGGTGGCCACCCAGGGCACCTCGGCCTCGGTGTCGGCGTCCAGCACGGGCGCGGTCCACTCGCCGCCGACCCTCCGCGCGGCCGCCACCTCCCGCGCGAAACGCTCCCGGAACTCCGCCTGCCGGGCCAGCTCGGCCTGCACCAGCTTGACCGCCACGGTCCGCCCACCCGGCGACCGCCCGAGATACACCCGCCCCATTCCGCCGGCCCCGAGGCGTCCGAGGAGCCGGTACGCGCCTATGTGGGACGGGTCGTCAGGGGCCAGAGGCTGCATGGCACCGGATCTTCGCACAGCGCTGCGTGTACGTCCGCACTTTGGCAGAGTCGCTGGTCAGGGCGGTCTTGTCGGCGGTCGGTGAGCGCCGACCGCCGCCGTGGGCAGACGCGTGTGGACGGCACGGCCTCAGCTGAACACGATCATCGAGCCCTGCGCCAGGCTGCGGGTCGCCGCCGCGTGCAGTCCCAGCCAGACGTGCCGTTCGCGGGCGAAGGGGCTCGGGTCGTACGGGGCGGGGACGGCCGGTTCCTCCAACTCCGTGGGGGCGGTGGGGGGTTCCGGGGCCACCGGGGGATTCGCCGGGTCGATGCCGATCGAGGGGGCGACGAACTCCAGTTCGCGGAGCAGGGTCTGGGACGAGCCCAGCGGGCCGCCGCCGGCGAGGAGTTCATCGTTGGAGAGGGGGTGCGGGAACTCGACCGGGACGTAGGCGCCCGCGTGGTCGTAGTGCCAGACCAGGTGCGACTGCTGGGCCGTGGAGTCGAACATCTCCAGGAGCTGTTCGTAGTCGCCGCCCAGTGCGTCGACCGGGGTCACCGCGAGGCCGCAGACCTGGAGCAGATACGCCCGCCGCAGGAAGTGCAGCGCGTCGTAGTCGAAGCCCGCGACCGGGGCCACGTCACCGGACAGGCCCGGCATGTACTGGTACACCGGCACCGGAGGGAGTCCGGCCTCGCCCAGGACCTTGTCGTAGAGAGCGAGTTCCTCTGCGAAGGGGTTGTCGGGCGTGTGGCACAGCACATCGACGAGCGGGACCAACCACAGGTCACAGGCCAACAGAGAGCTCCTCGCGTAGCACGGTGGTGAAGGCAGGGTAATTGCTGGAGTACGTACTCAGTCCCCCTCGTACGGGCTCCCTACCCATGGCGTGGAGGGGATGGCTGAGCTTGGCCGTGCTTGTGCCGCGCTTGCGCTGTTCATCTGGCCGCTCGTCTGGCCGTTCGTCCGGCCGCTCATCTGGCCGTTCGTCCGGCTGCTCATCTGGCCGTTCGTCCGGCCGTTCGTCTGGCCGCTCGTCCGGCTGCTCATCTGGCCGCTCATCTGGCCGTTCGTCCGGCCGTTCATCCGCTCGCCAGGCGTTCGACGAGGGCGAGGGAGTGGGTGTTGTACGCGGCGACGATCTGCTGGGCGTAGTCCGTGTCGCGGCGGGCGAGGGCGTCGACGAGCTCCGTGTGCCCCGACCACAGGTGGCCCTTGAGGTCGGTCGCCCTGCGCAGGTACTGCACCGCGCAGACCCAGGACTGCACGCGCAGCCGGTGCAGGAAGTCGGTGAGGTACGGGTTGCCGAACAGGGCGCCCAGTTCGCGCCAGAAGCGGAGGTCGTAGCCGATCAGGACGTTCAGGTCACCGGCCGTGGCCGCGCGTTCGGCCTCCTCGCCGCGGCGGCGGACGCCGGCGAGGGCGGCGGCCGTGCGGGTGTCGTCGGCCTTCGTGCCGAGGTGATGGAACATGCCGTCCGTGACCATCGAGCGGGCCTCGATCATCTTCGCGTAGTCGGCGAGGGAGTACTCGTGCACCTGGAAGCCGCGGTGTTGTACGGCGTCCAGGAGGCCCTGGGCCGACAGGTCGACCAAGGCCTCGCGGACCGGGGTCGCGGAGACGCCGTACTGCTCGGCGATCTCCTTCACCGTGAACTCCTGGCCCGGTTGCAGGCGGCCGGCCAGCACCTCGTCGCGGAGCGCGTCCGCGAGCTGCTGCCGCAGGGTGCTACGGGTTACGGCGCCGTTGCCGTTGCGGCTCGGGCCGCCGCCGGTGCCGGGCATGGTGGTCTTGTTCCCCCTGTCCGCGTGCGCGTTTTCCTCCGGGCACGTCACCTTACGCGGTGGGGGTGGGGTGGGGGTGGGGCGTCTCGGCGGCGGGGGCTGACCTGGGGATGGGACGGGTAGGGCGGCGGGGGCGAGGAAACCCTCGGGCTCACCCCCACCGCCGCACGTCACCCCACGTCACTCCACATCACCCCACGTACTCGTCCGCCACCCCCAACGCCGCGTCCAACGCCGCCAGCCCCTCCTTCGCCTCCGCCTCGGTGATGTTGCACGGCGGAACGACGTGGGTGCGGTTCATGTTGATGAACGGCCACAACCCGTGCGCCTTCGCGGCGGCGCCGAACGCCGCCATGGCCGCGTTGGCCTCCCCGGCCGCGTTGTAGGGAACCAGCGGCTCCCGGGTCTCCCGGTCCTTGACCAGGTCGAGGGCCCAGAACATGCCGACCCCACGGACCTCACCCACGCAGGGGTGCCGAGAGGCCAGCTCACGCAACCCGGGCTCGATGACCTGGGAGCCGATGGCGGCCGCGTTCTCGACGACTCCCTCCTCCGCCATCACGCCGATCGTGGCGACCGCCGCCGCACAGGCCAGCGGATGCCCGGAGTACGTCAGGCCCCCCGGATACGCCCGCTTCCCGAACGTCTCGGCGATCTTCCCGGAGATGGCGACACCACCGAGCGGCACATACCCGGAGTTCACCCCCTTCGCGAAGGTCATCAGGTCCGGCACGACGTCGAAGAGATCCGCCGCGAACCACTCCCCCGTCCGCCCGAACCCCGCCATGACCTCGTCCAGGATGAACACGATCCCGTACTTGTCGCACAGCTCCCGCACCCCGGCCAGATAACCCGGCGGCGGAATCATGATCCCCGCCGTACCCGGAATCGTCTCCAGGACGATCGCGGCGATGGTCGACGGGCCCTCGAAGGCGATCGTCGTCTCCAGGTGCTCAAGCGCCCGCTCGCACTCCTGCTCCTCGGTCTCGGCGTAGAACCGCGACCGGTAGAGGAAGGGCGCCCAGAAGTGCACCACCCCGGCCGAAGCGCCGTCCGACGGCCAGCGCCGCGGGTCACCGGTGAGGTTCACGGCCTGCTGCGTACCACCGTGGTACGAGCGGTACGCCGACAGCACCTTGGGTCGCCCCGTGTGCAGCCGCGCCATACGCACGGCGTGCTCGACGGCGTCGGCACCCCCGTTGGTGAAGAAGATCTTGTCCAGGTCACCCGGCGTACGCTCGGCGATCAGCCGCGCCGCCTCCGACCGCGCCTCGACCGCGAACGCGGGTGCGAACGTCGTCATGCTCGCCGCCTGCTCCTGGATCGCGGCGACGACCTTGGGGTGCTGGTAGCCGATGTTCGTGTAGACGAGGCCGCTGGTGAAGTCCAGGTAGCGGTTGCCGTCGTAGTCCCAGAAGTACGACCCCTCCGCACCGGCGACGGCGAGCGGGTCGATGAGCTCCTGCGCGGACCAGGAGTGGAAGACATGCGCACGGTCCGCGGCCTTCACGGCAGCGCCGACCTGGGGGTTTGGCTGAGGGGTCATGCCGGTGAGCGTAGGTGACCGGGGCGCGTGCGCGACATCGGCGTCCTGTCTGCGGTCGGCGCGCGAACGCGACAGTCTGTCGCGTGGAACGGGTTCCCGGCACGGGCAGGCCCCCGTCATCCTCCCCTGACGCGCCTTCATTGACAGTATGCTGGCAAAGTGACAGCATGTTGTCATAATCATTCGGCGTGCCCGAGGGGAACCAACCATGAACGACAGCCGCCGCAAGCCCGTCCACCTCGCCGTCTACGACACCTACGCCGACTGGGAAACCGGCCACACCACCGCCTGGCTGGCCCGCGCCGGGTACGAGATCGTGACCGTAGGCCCCACCCGCGAGCCGGTCCGCACCATCGCCGGCGTCCGTATCCAGCCGGACATGGCCCTCGACGAACTCCGCCCCGAGGACAGCGCGCTGCTGATCCTCACGGGCGCCGACCTCTGGACTGAGACATCAGCCGCTACCGCGGCGGGCAGCGATGACCTGGCCCCCTTCGCCCGCAAGGCCCGCGCCTTCCTCGACGCCGACGCCCCCGTTCCCGTCGCCGCGATCTGCGGGGCCACGGCCGGTCTGGCCCGCGAGGGGCTGCTCGACGACCGCGAGCACACCAGCGCCGTCTCCTTCTATCTCGCGGCCACCGGCTACAAGGGCGCGGACCACTACACGGAAGCGGACGCGGTCACCGACAGCAGCGGCACCCTCGTCACCGCCGGCCCGACCGAACCCGTCGCCTTCGCCCGCGAGGTCTTCCGGCTCCTCGGCGTTTACGAGGGCGAGGTCCTCGACGCCTGGTACCGCCTCTTCCACGACTCGGACCCGGAGGCGTACGCCGTTCTTGAGGCGGCCACTCAGTGAGCCGCGAGCGTCAGGACCTGCTCAGCCGGACCGCGCTCACCGTCTTCCGGCTCAACGGCCAGTTCCTCGCCGCCGCCGACGAGATGGCGCGCCCGGCGGGCCTGACCGCGGCCTGGTGGCAGGTCCTCGGCGCGGTGCTGCGCGACCCGCTCCCCGTCTCCGGCATCGCCCGCGTCATGGGCATCACCCGCCAGAGCGTCCAGCGCATCGCCGACCTCCTCGTCGGCCAGGGCCTCGCCGAGTACGTCCCCAACCCGGCCCACCGCCGCGCCAAGCTCCTCACCCCGACCCCGGCCGGCCGCGCCGCCGTCGCCAGGATCGACCCGGGGCACGCGGCCCTCGCCGACCGCCTCGCCGAGACCCTGGGCGAGGACGAGTTCGAGGAGGCCGTACGGGTGTTGGAGCGCCTGTCCGCCGTACTGGAATCGCTGGAATCGCCGGAATCGCTGGATTCCCCCGCGCCGGATTCGCCGGAGCCTGTTACGGAGTTGTAGAGGCGGCCCGACTCGCCTCCCCTGCCCCCGCACTACGATCGGCCTGAATTCCGTCTGTTGCACACGGCGGGGGAAGGGGTGCGGGGGTGGGAAAGCTGGAGGCCGGGGATCCGCAGCAGATCGGGGCGTACCGGCTGATCGGGCGGCTGGGTGCCGGTGGGATGGGGCATGTGTATCTGGCCCGGTCCGAGCGGGGGCGTACGGCCGCCGTCAAGGTCGTACGGCGGGAACTGGCCGCGCAGGACGAGTTCCGGGCGCGGTTCCGGCAGGAGGTGCGGGCCGCGCGGCGCGTGGGCGGGTACTGGACCGCGCCGGTGCTGGACGCCGACACCGAGGCCGTCGTTCCGTGGGTCGCCACCGGGTATGTCGCCGGGCCCAGCCTCCAGGCCGTCGTCGGGCACGACCACGGGGCGCTGCCCGAGCGGTCCGTGCGGACCCTCGCCGCCGGGCTCGCGCACGCGCTGCGGGACATCCACGCGGCCGGGCTCATCCACCGGGACCTCAAGCCGTCCAACGTGCTCGTGACCATCGACGGACCCCGGGTGATCGACTTCGGGATCGCCCGAGCCCTGGAGACCGTCACCGACGGCGGACTCACGCGGACCGGCGCGCTCGTCGGCTCGCCCGGGTTCATGGCGCCCGAGCAGGTCCGGGGCGACCGGATCACTCCCGCCTGCGACGTCTTCTGCCTGGGATCCGTCCTCGCGTACGCCGCCACCGGCCACCTCCCCTTCGGCTCCGCCGACTCCGGTGCGCACGCCCTGATGTTCCGCATCGCGCAGGAGGAGCCCGACCTCGGCCGCCTGCCCGAGGGCCTCGCCGATCTCGTACGCGACTGTCTGCGCAAGGACCCCGCCGCCCGCCCCACGCTCGGCCAGATCCTGGCGCGGACCGGAGCCGAGGACACCGTCCTGGACGGGCGGTCCCGGGACCCGTGGCTGCCGAGCGCGCTGGTGGCCCAACTCGGGCGGCACGCGGTGAAGTTGCTGGATACGGAGGACCCGGAGGGGCCGGGGGGAGAGACGGGAGCGGCCGGGGGAGCGGCTCAAGGTGCCCCCGCAGCCCCCGCAGCCTCCCCGGAGCATGCTCCCGCCGCCCCCGAGGAACGTTCAACCCCCGTCGACCGGCTGCCGACACAAACCGTGGGACCAGGGCACCCGCCCCCACCCCCACCCACCGTTCCGCCCACCATCCCGCCCGCCGTCGCTCCCCACCCCGCGTACGGCGGCCCTCCGCAGCCACACCCCCAGCCCGCGGCGTACGGCGGCTACCCTCAGGGACAGGGACAGGGACAGGGACAGGGACAGGGACCGGGACCGGGATACGGGCCGTACGGTACGGCCGTCGCCCCTCCGCACACGGACGTCGTCCCGTACCCCCAACCCCAACCCCCGCGCGGGACCGGCGGCCGCTCCACGGTCGTGCTCATCGTCGTCGCCCTGGTCGTCGCGCTCGGTGCGGGCGGCTCGGTGTACGCGCTGATGCAGAGGGGCGACGCGGGCGGCACCGGGGGCGACGGCAAGGCGTCCAACGCGTCGCCGCCCGCCGTGGCGTCCACGGCCCCAGGGGCCCCGGAATCCCTGGGCCCCACGACCGCCGAGCCCAGCCCGTCCACCAGCGAACCGCGGGCCCCCGGCGACGGCGGCGCGATCCCCGCCCGGTTCCTCGGCACATGGGACGCCACCATCGACAACGGCACCGGGCGCAACCCCCGCCGTCTGGTCATCCAGCAGGGCGGGGCCGGGGACACGGTGCTGTCGCTCACGGCGGACGGGCCGGGGTACCACTGCGTGTTCCAGGCGGAGCTGGCCGAGGAGCCGGCCGACGGCGGCCCGCTGGCGATCGGCCCGTCCGCGGTCACCGTCGGCGAACCGGCCACCTCCTGCACCCCGGGCGGGGCCACCGAGGTCACGATCCTCCCCGACGGCAGTCTGCGCCGCGTGAACGCGGAGTCGGGGGAGTCGCTGACGTACACGAGGACGAACTGAACGAGGCGGGCTGGGCGAGGACCTGGGGCACCGAGCCCGACCTCGCGGGCTACGAGGTCGTCTGGCGCGAGACCACGGCCCCCGAGTGAACCCCCGTCCTCCCCACCGGGATGTCGGCGGACTGCGGGTTGTTTGTGGCTTTTCGCGCAGTTCCCCGCACCCCTGACGGGGTCGAAGGGGCGGAGTCCCTGGAGGACGGGACGGGTAGGGGCGGCGGGGGCGAAAAACACCCCCACCCCTCACCGCGGCTCCGGCGGCCGCTGCCGAGGCATGTTCGGCCGCGCCCCCGGCGGCATGGGCAGCCGCCCATTGGACCCGGCGTCCTGCCGGGGCACCCCCGCCCCCAACGCCCCCACCGCATGCAACCCCACCGGCACAGGCCCGCTCCGGAACTCGACCATCCAGTCCGCCGTCTCCGCCCGCACCAACTCGGTGACGTCCTCGGAGAACCGCCGCAGCACCCCGAGACACCGCTCCGCGGCCTCCCCCGCCGTCCCCTCCGTCGGCCCCAGAACCTCCCGCACACTCTCCGACGCCCAGTCGAACTGCAGCACCTGAAGCCGCCGCTGCACAGCCTGAGCCGTGGCGACATCCCTCATCCACCCGGAGGTGACCCCGAAGAACCGGTCCCCCGCCACACACGCGACACCCACCAGCAGCGCCAGATACCCCCAGGGAGCCACCCCGCCCATCACCCCGGCGAGGTCGAGCAGCGGAAGCGCGGCCCCGGCGAAGACCCCGACCGCCGCCCCCACCCGCAACGCCCGCGCCCCCCGCCGCTTCCACACCCGCCCGGCGAGATACCACGCCGCCGTCTGCAGCGCCCGCGCCTCCACCCACCGGTACAGCTCGTCCAGCCGTTCCGCCGGCTCCGCCCAGTCCCCCGTAGGAAACGCCCGCCCGGTCAGATCGCCCAGCCCGGTCAGATCGTCACCGGCCCACCCACCCGCGCCGTCCCCCCACCCGTCCCACCCGTCCCGGGACGGGAACGTTCCCTCTGGTCCCTCCGGTCCCTCGGGCCGCATCTCCGGCTGGTGGCTCACCCGGCACTCCCTACTGCTGACTGTCCACTACTGCTGACTGCCCAGCTCGTCCAGCACACTGCCCGCCGCCGCCGAATGTCACACCCCGCGACGCCCCGCGACACCGTGTGACGGTGCCGCCCCCTTTCCTACCTCCCAATGGGTGGCACGGACGGAGTTTTCGTCGTTTTTCACCCCGGACGAGGCGCTTGATCAGGTCTTGATCAGGTATAGGCTCCGGCCGGTCTCACCCGAAAGAGTGCTTGGGCGACGGACGCGCCGACCACGTAGGCTCATGCCAGACGGGAACACACCCCGAATTCGGAAAGAGGCGAGCTGATCGTGATCCCCGGTGGTGGCCAGCCCAACATGCAACAGCTGCTCCAGCAGGCCCAGAAGATGCAACAGGACCTCGCGAACGCTCAGGAGGAGCTAGGCAGGACCGAGGTCGACGGGCAGGCGGGCGGCGGCCTGGTGAAGGCCACGGTGACAGGCTCCGGCGAATTGCGCGCCCTGAAGATCGACCCGAAGGCGGTCGACCCCGAGGCTGCATCCGTTGAAGAGACGGTCGAGACCCTCGCGGACCTGATCGTCGCGGCGGTCCATGCGGCCAACGAGAACGCCCAGCAGCTCCAGCAGCAGAAGCTCGGCCCCCTCGCCCAGGGCCTGGGCGGCAGCGGCATCCCGGGCCTGCCTTTCTAAGCCGGGCCCCGGCCAACTACCGTACGCACTGAAGGAACCCCGGGAAGGACGGCAGTCCGTTGTACGAAGGCGTGGTCCAGGACCTCATCGACGAGCTGGGGCGGCTGCCCGGCGTCGGTCCCAAGAGCGCGCAGCGGATCGCCTTCCACATCCTCCAGGCGGAACCGACGGACGTACGCCGCCTCGCCCAGGCCCTGATGGAGGTCAAGGCGAAGGTCCGCTTCTGCGCGACCTGCGGGAACGTCGCGCAGGAGGAGCACTGCAACATCTGCCGCGACACCCGCCGCGACCCCTCCGTCATCTGCGTGGTGGAGGAGCCGAAGGATGTCGTCGCCATCGAGCGCACCCGGGAGTTCCGCGGTCGTTACCACGTGCTCGGCGGCGCGATCAGCCCGATCGAGGGCGTGGGCCCCGACGACCTGCGCATACGAGAACTCCTCGCGCGCCTGGCCGACGGCACGGTCACCGAGCTGATCCTGGCCACGGACCCGAATCTGGAAGGCGAGGCCACGGCCACGTACCTCGCCCGCATGATCAAGCCCATGGGCCTCAAGGTCACCCGCCTGGCCAGCGGCCTCCCGGTGGGTGGCGACCTGGAATACGCGGACGAGGTGACCCTCGGCCGCGCCTTCGAGGGGAGACGACTTCTAGATGTCTGACGCCACGCTGCACGCGACCAACCAGGACCCGGACGACTTCGCGGTCCAGATCGCGGACCAGGTCGAGAGTTTCCTCGTAGCGGTGACCGAGGTGGCGAAGGGCGACGAGCCGGACTCGGCGGTCCCCTTCCTCCTCCTGGAGGTCTCCCAGCTCCTCCTGGCCGGCGGTCGCCTGGGCGCCCACGAGGACATCGTCCCCGAGGAGCGCTACGAGCCCGACCTCGGCCCCGAGCCGGACGTGGACGGGCTCCGCGAGAACCTGGCCCGCCTGCTGGACCCGGTCGACGTCTACTCGGAGGTCTTCGACCCGTACGAGCCGCGGGGCGCCCGCGTCCCGGCCCGTATCTCCGACGACCTCGCCGACGTCATCACCGACCTCCGCCACGGCATGGCCCACTACCGCTCGGGCCGCACCACCGAGGCCCTGTGGTGGTGGCAGTTCTCGTACTTCTCCAACTGGGGCACCACCGCCTCCGCCACCCTCCGCGCCCTCCAGTCCGTCGTGGCCCACGTCCGCCTGAACCAGCCCCTGGCCGAACTCGACGGCCTCGACACCGACCAGGGTATGGGCGACGAGACCCTTGAGTTCGAGGCGGGCAAGGTCATGGCGGAGGAGATCGCCGGGCCGCTGGGGCTACGAGAGGTCAAGTAGCCCCCGCGCCCCCGCCTCACGTCGTGTCCCAAGCGACACCTCGACGTTGCCCTCCCGCTGCACGCCGCCCGTTACGGTGACCGGACTTTCGACAAGCCGAAACGGATATACGGCTCAAACGGTCAACGGGGGGCAACGAACCGTGCAACACACCCAAGCCCGAGGAAGAGCCACAGCGGCGGTCGCGTCGACGGTCGCGACGACCCTGGCCACACTGCTCCTCACGGCCTGTGGCCCGGACAGCGAAGCCACCACCGCGGCACCACCGACCGAGAAGGCATCCACGACCGCTGCCCCCTCCACCCCGACGCCGCCCCCGAGCCCCACAGAGGCCGAACGGCAGACACCAACCCCCACCCCTACACCCACATCCCCACCCCCACCCACCCCCACACTCAAGGCGCCCCCACCCCCCTCTCCCTCCCGGACGACCCGCCCCGCACCTGTCCCGACCACCATCAGCATGTTCGCCTCCACCGAAGGCGGCCGGATCACCCTCGAACGAGGCGGCGCGGCACAGGAGTTCACGGTCTCGATCCGCAACGGCAACACCCGCGCGTACCCGCACCTCCACGTGGCCCTCCAGATGGAGATCATGGTGGACGAGACGGCCCCCTCGGACTCCAACGGCCTCGTCCTGGAACGCCGCGCCCCGGCCACCGGCGCCTGGCAGCGCACCGACCTGCGCGTGGCCAACGACGTCTTCCCGCCCCACCTCTACCCCGACGGCACCCCTCTGCCCCGCGAGGCCTCCCGCATCGACCACTACCGCCTACGCGCCCTCGGCGAGGGCCCCCGCGGCTCGACTCCCCTGCTCATCCGCCTCATCGACACGAGCGCCCCCGAAACCGCCTCCTACGACGAGGCCGTACCCCGCAGTACGTCCCTGATGGTCACGGTGACCTGACGGCCCGGCCGCGGCCACGTGTTCCCGTCCAGCGCCGTAGTTCCGATTCGAGACCCGGCGACCGGCTTTCCGGCTGCCGGGTACGGCGTCTTCGACGGCACTGCCTTCGAGGCCTACCCCGGCATGGGGGACGCCACCGCCGACTACATGGAATCCCTGTTCGGTGACGACGACTGAGGAGCGCCCTCGCCGTCCTCTTCGGCAGGGCGGGGCGCTTCGTCCCGCCCGGGTGCTCCACGGCAACGTCTCGGCCTCCGGCTACTGGCGGAGGGGGTCCCGCAGCATCGTGGCGAAGACTGGCGAGTCGTCGAAGGGTTGCTGACTGCCGATCTGCTTGTAACCCCAGGACTCGTACACGGTCTTGAGACGCCCATCGGACAACGCCGGATTGACCAGCAGAGTGACGCGCTGCTCCTGGCGCTGCGACAGCAGCTCCTCGTGCAGTGCGCGAGCGGCGCCCTTGCCGTGGGCGCCCCGCCACGGCCGTCGTACGAGAATCTCGTTGAGGGCCAGGGTCCTCTTGCCGTCTTCCTTCACATACTCCTCGGGGAGCGGTTCCCTCTCCGCTGACCACCATGCGGTGTTCTCACCAAGCGGCACAGCGAAGACGTACCCGATCGGTTCCTCACCGTGGTACCCGACAACGGCCTCCCAGCCGACACGCGACGAGTACGCGGTCAACCGTTCGTCGAACCGATCGCGGCGGTAGAAGGGGCGATCCATCAGCCCGAACTCTCCGCGCACCTCAACGTGGATGTCGAGGATGAGCTGCCGTACTTCTTCGACGTCGCCGGTCCTGCGGTAGGTGATCGTGCCGTTCATGCGACAGCCCTCCGGTGTCCGAGCCACGCAGTGGTCTCGGAACTGCGTGGTGCTACGGCCATGAGTCGGTTGGTGAAGGTGTCCAGGAGCATGTGCACGCGGCCGTGTCCAGCCATCCGAGCTGGGACGGTCTTAGCCGCGGTGACGGCTGGCTCGATGTCGCCTTGGCCGAGTTGGGCGAGGGCCAGATTGGCGTACGTCAGGGCACGGTTGCGCTCAAGGTCGGGGCGTAGCCCGGCGAGGCATCGGTGTGCGTGACGCTCTGCTTCCTGCCACCTTCCGAGTCGCAGGTGGGCGAATGTGGCCAAGCTGTCCAGTTCGGCCTGGTCGTAGAAGCCCATCCACGGGGGGCGGTGCTTCGTCTGGTCGGCGCGGTCGAAGCTGGCTTGAGCGAGTCCGATCGCGCGCAGGGCGCTGCGGTCGTCACCCTGGTCGGCGTGGAAGGTTGCGAGTCGTGCCAGTGCCAGCGAGGCGTACAGCGGGTCACTGCGGGTGATGGACGTGGCCCGAGCGGCTTCACCCGTGGCGATGGCATCGGCGGGGCGGCCAAGATGCCGGTACATGATCCCGGCGTGGCCCCACACTCGGAAGAGCACGTGGCGGTTGTTGGCCAGGCCCGCGAGGGTGACGGCCTGGTTGAGGCAGGGCTCAGCCTCCTCCAGGCGGCGACCATCGATGGCGGCCCACATGGCGCTCGCTGTGAACGCTGCCGCGACGCCGTACAGCTCGGACCGGATACGGGCGGACGCTGTGTGCGAGTTCTGTAGATCCACCGTCTCCGCGGCGAGCGCGGCGGCATGCTCCTGGAGTTCCTGCGTCCCCCCGTACTTGTTGTCCATGCTGACGACGGCCGCCAACTTGGCGTTCATCCGGTCCACGTCGGCAGATCCGAGTCGGCGGTGCGTGGTGGAAGGCGCGGTGAGTGAAGCTCCAGCGGCGGTGGCCGCGGCAAGGAAAGTGCGGCGATACAAGGGGTCGTCCTCGGGTGCTGGGGAAGGGCTTGAGTTCTTACTCCCCCGAGGAACGAAGCCTAACTCTGCGGCTGGGAGACCCGTGACCGTTTCAAGCGCTGTCCTCAACAAGGCGTTGGGTGACCGGTGTTCGCCGTTGAGCAGCTTGAAAATGTGCCTCTCGTGGACTGTCCCGTAACGGCCCGTCAGGTCGTCGATTGCTGTGTTGACCAGGGATGTCAGCTCCCTGACGAGCATTCCGTGCTTCTGCATCCACGATGCGAGTGCGTCGTTCCGTGTCCACGGCATGACAGAACGTTAAGGGCTGCCGTCGAAGCCGAGAGCAAAGGGATCGTCAAAACGGCAGGGTGCCTGCGAGTAACTCCCGGTCCATACGGCATCCACAACAGCACTGGTTCGGCGGTTGTCTGAGTACCAGGACGAGCACAACCGTGGACCAGGGAGTCCCCTATGCCTTCCAGAGACGCAGGATCGACCAGCCCTCCAGAGGCACGCGCCCCCGTGGAGGCAGGGGCGGGTGTGCTCGTGCACTCCCGCAAGGACCGTGAAATCGCGGTCGGTACCTGGCTCCTGGCGGCGGTGCAGGACATGAAGCAGGCCCGGACCGAGTGGCAGGAGAGCGGAATCGCGCTCCTGCGGTGTGGTGGCCTCTTCGGCGCGATCCGGGTCTCGGCCGACCTGGTGCGTGCAGCGGCCGGCACGGACAACACCAGGGAGATCGACGCCTTCCTCGCGGAGGCATTGCTGGGCGGTCCGGTGTTCCTGGACCTGTATGCCCAGCGGTACTACGTCCTCGTACCGGTGAGCGCCGGGAAGCAGGACACGTGGGCTGCCCGGCGGGACCCCGAGGTGGAATTCCTCGGGCGCGGCTGCTTCCTCGGTGTGCCGCGGCCGGACAGCACCGAGCCGGAGGGCGTGCGCTCGTACTGGTGCGTCCCAATGGACGGCCCCGGCAACCTCGCCGTTCCGGACGCGGTGTCCCAGCTCCTCGCCGTTGCCCGGTTCCGGCGCGCGAAGGCGGAGAGGGGAAGCCGATGAGTAATGAGGACGATCCGATCGACGCGGACAAGATCCGGGAGACGTACACGGTCGGCCTCGACGTGTGGGGCATCCGCCCGCCGGCCACCAAGAAGACGACCCTCCTCCGTGAGCTGCTGACGGGCCACGTGCAGCTCCTCCTCCCGGAGGTCACGAACCTCGCGGCCCGCATGCGGGGCCACACCAGGGGGACGGCGGTCCACGTGATCGTGCGCGCGCATCACCTCCTTGAGGAGGGCCCGGGACCTGCCCCGGCCGCCAACCAGTCCGCTCCCCGTGGCGGACGGGCGGGGCTCTTTCGTGTCCGGACGCGACCGCCGGACGCGATCGCCAGGGGCGTCCACGGCTGCGGACACCCCGGCGCCGCCGTCTCACACACATCTCGCAGACTGTGGCAGGCAGGAGAGGACAGTGCCCGATGAGTCAGTACAGCACCTGGGGTGACGTCAAGAGGCGTATGCGTGAGGCCCGGCCCGATGTCTCCGACACGGAGTGGACCGAGCGCAAGCGTGCGGCCCGAGTTGCCACGGAGGCGTACGTGCTGGGGCACCGTCTGCGGGAGATCCGGAAGGATCAGGGGCTGACGCAGGCTCAGGTGGCCGAGCTGGTGAGCATCTCCCAGGCCCGGGTCTCCCAGATCGAGCGAGGCGAGATCCACAACCTGGAGACGATGCGTACGTACGGGGAGGCGCTCGGAGCCAGGGGCACGGTGACCATTGAGTACGAGGACCGGACCGTCGGCGCTGCCTGACCGAGCCTTCGGAGTCTCCGCAGGTCGGCCCGGAGCTTGAGTTCCGAGACCCGGGCTTCGGGCTTCGAGCTCTTCCCTGGTTTTTCTGGTCTTTTCTGGGTTCTGGGATGGTTGAAAACCAACCCAACCAACCATGTCTGTACGTGAGTTGAGGGTGCGTAACCCGAAAGGGTGACGTTCCGTGATCGGCTTGCGTCGGAACGTAAAGTCACTCTAGGTTCGCGGCAATAGATCGGCCCCGGTCGGTGCGCCAACACCGGCTCCGGGGCCTGGACCTACGGATCGAAAGCGACTCGATCGTGGCTTGCACATACCCTAGCCCTGCCCTGCCGTCCCCGTCCCACCCCGTGGCCCAAACGGGTTACGGAAAGCGCTCCGTGGGTGACGAAAGCCCGCACGCGGACGCGGACTTCGCACATCTGAGCCCCCGCGATCGCGAGATCGCCGTCTTCATCGATCACCTCGAAGACGGCCGCGCGATGGGCTACAAGGTGCTCGCCCTGGAGCACCCCTGCTACGGCCAGCAGGCATGCCGCACGTCTCTCGGCCGGATCATCGACGTCGGCCACATGCGGTGGATCAGGGAGCACATCACCGTCGAGGACAACTCGATGCGATGGGTGACGCGGACGTACTGGTCACGTACCCGCAGGTCGGCGGAGTGGTGGGCGAACTTCGCGCGTGAGCGCAAGGGCAGGGACGTCACCGCCGACTACGCGCCGGGCCTGGCTCGTGCCGAGGAACCGGCCCCGGAAACCGAGGGCCAACGCCAAGAAGAACCCTCCGAGCCGCCCGCCGAGCAACCCTGCGACCAGCCCTCGGAGCCGCAGCCCAGCGCCGCGTACCTCGCTCTCGCCGAACTCCGTTCCGCGGACCCCCGTATGCCCCTGTCCGACGCGGACTGCCACTCCCTCGAAAGCCTCGCCGCCGAGTGGCTGTCCCGTGGCGCGACGCCGCGGGACATCACCCGAGCCTTGACCGACGGGCTCCCGGCCGATGTCACCAACCCGGGCGGACTCGCCCGCAACCGATTGGAGAAGAAGATGCCCCCGAAGAAGGTGAAGGTGCGGCAGAAGGCGTCCGCCTCCCGTGCGCGTGTCGGCCGCGTGATCATGGCCTGCGGCACCTGCGACGCGGACGAGCGGACCGTGAAGATCGTCAACGGGCTGTGCCGCGAGTGCCGTGTGGAACTCGGGCTGGACGGGCCTGACGGGAAGCCCGCCCCGGCCGTCCCGGAGACGTTCCGGCCGGGCCCGGTCTCCGCCGCCGACGTGGTGGACGTCGCCCGCTGGGCTGCCGAGGTGCGGGCGGCGGGTGGACTGCGGTCCAAGGCCGGGAGGGCGGGGTGACCGAGTCCACTGGGACCGGGTGCCTGTCTGTGAACCTCGGCGTTGACCTCGCCGCACGCCTGCGAGCGTACGCGGAGGCTGATCGGCGAACGGCCGACGCGGTGGTGGCGGACGCGGTGGAGGAGTACCTCGCCACCCACCCGAACCACGAGCAACTGCGCGCCGCCGGGCTCGCGGCCATGCGGCAGTACGAGGCGGAGTACGGGCCCTTCACCGAGGCGGAGTGGGCGGAGGCCGATGCTTGGATCGACCGGCTCTTCGGCCCCGGAAATGACGAGCATGGCGGCTCTCTCGCCGGAGGGCCGCCGGACGGGAGCGACGTATGAGCGTGCAGGACGTGCCGGTCAGGGCACCATGGAGTCGAGGAGGCGACGCCATGACCCCCAGGACCGAGCACGGGCCGCAGATGTCCGTCGAGGAATTCGAGCAACTGGAACGCCATGCCCCGGAGACCGTGAGGCTGGAGTTCATCAATGGGAAGGTCCAGGTCAAGCCCGTGCCGGACGGCAACCACAGCGAGATCTACATGTGGCTCCTGGAGCGATGCATGCAGTTGCGTCCTGACCTTCGGCTCTACCCTGAGCGGGGCCTCAAGACCGAGGCCTACCGCAAGGGGCGAGCCCGGGCGGACGCGACTCTGGTACCTAGAGGCGGCCTCAAGGGGCACGGCGAGTGGTCGAACGCGAACAATGTGCTGATGGCGGTGGAGATCACGTCGTACGACTCCGACACCCACCAGCGCGACCGAGTCGAAAAGCCCGACGGCTACGCGGCCGTCGGCATCCCCGTCTACCTCCTCATCGACCGCGACAACTGCTCGGTCGTGGTGTTCAACCAGCCCGAGGACGGCTGCTACCGGCACGAGGAAAAGCTTCCCTTCGGCGCCACCGTCAAGCTCCCCGACCCCGTGAACATCACCCTCGACACCGAGCCGCTCAAGGAGTTCGTGGACTGAGACACGTCCGCCGGAGTGGTGACGGCCGGTAACCTGTACGGCGCACTGCCGCCCGAGCCGCCGAGAAGGAACCGGAGCCAGTCGCGTGACCGTACTCCTGCTCCTGTTGATCGTCGTTGCCCTGACCGCCACGGTGCTGGGACCCCGGGCCCTGACGCGGGCGGTGTGGCCGGAGAGGGAGCCCGTGGTCGCGTTGTGGGCGTGGCAGTGCCTGGTCGGGGCGGTGTTGCTGTGCTGCTTCTCCGCCCTCGTGCTGGGGGCGGCGGCCGTGTTCGAGACCGTGCGGGGGCGGGTGTTCGCCCCGGCGCCGGAGTCCGTGACCGCCGCGTACGACCTCGCGGCGGCGCCGCCCTGGACGGCCGTACTGACGCTGCTGCTGGCCTGTGGGGCGGCCTGGACGGGGGCGATGCTCGCGCGGGAGGTCGTGGACGCGCGGCGTATCCGGCAGCTTCGGCACGCGCAGCTGCGGGAGCGGGCGCCCGAGCTTCCGGGGGACCTGCCGACGCCGCGCGGGCCGCTGCTCGTGCTGGAGGACGAGTATCCGGACGCCTGGCTGATGTCGGGCTCCGCGCCCCAACTCGTCGTCACCACGGGTGCGTTGCAGCGGTTGACCGACGGTCAGCTGGACGCCGTACTCGCCCATGAACTGGGCCACGCCCGCGCCCGGCACGACTGGCTGCTGCGCCTGTCCACGGCCCTCGCCACCGGCTTCCCGCGCATCCCCCTCTTCGCCCACTTCGCCGACCAGACCCACCGCCTGGTCGAACTGGCCGCCGACGACACGGCGTCCCGCCGCTGCGGCCACCTGACGACGGCCCTCGCGCTCATCGAACTCAACCAGCACCGCGGCGTGTTGACCTGCTCGAAC
Source organism: Streptomyces sp. NPDC002845 (assembly GCF_053591955.1). Taxonomy (NCBI): domain Bacteria; kingdom Bacillati; phylum Actinomycetota; class Actinomycetes; order Kitasatosporales; family Streptomycetaceae; genus Streptomyces; species Streptomyces sp. NPDC002845. The sequence goes on from NZ_JBSFUU010000073.1 coordinate 31,486, forward strand.
ACCCGCCGCCTCCTCGGCGACCGCGTCGAACGCCTCCTCGAACCCCCGCCCCGCCTCACCCCGGCCCACCGCGCGGCCACCACCACGGCCGCGTCGCTCGCCCTGCTGCTGCCCCTCCTGATCACCTTCGGGCCGGCGCTCACGGTGCTCTAGAAGGCGATGACGGCGGTCGGGATGGGCGTCGTATCGCCCGGGGCGGGAGTCGGCCTTCTGTGAGGGCCCGAGTACAACAGTGAGTAACTCTCTTGCTGCGTTCCGTAAGTTGGAGCAGTCCATTCCCTGTCCTGTACGTCGGCTGCACGGACGCTAACCGTTGGAAAGCGAGTCTGGAGTCACTTCCCCCACAGGAGCACCACGGAGCACCACGGAGCACCACGGAGCACCGAGGAGTACCGGGAGGAAGCAACTCACCTCACCCGCAATGGAGATGCGATGACTCGTCGTTCCATAACCAAGCGTGCAGCCATCGTCACCGCCGCTGCCCTCGTGACCCTCGGCGGCGTGGCCACCGGAGTCGGTGTCGCCGGTACCGACCAGGCGGCGAAGCCGGCCGGCAAGAGCTGGTCGAAGCCGACCGAGAAGGAGATCGCCGGCCTCTTCGACCGCTGGAACGCCGCGCTGCAGACCGGCGACGCCGGCAAGGTCGCGGACCTGTACGCGAAGGACGCCGTTCTTCTTCCGACCGTCTCGAACGAGGTCCGCACCGACCGCGCCGGGATCGTCGACTACTTCGAGCACTTCCAGGAGGACGACCCGGTCGGCGAGAAGGTCCAGACGATTGTCAACGTCCTCGACCGGAACTCCGCGATCGACGCGGGCGTGTACAAGTTCACGCTCACCGACCACGAGACCGGCGAGAAGCGTGTCGTCGAGGCCCGCTACACCTACGAGTACGAGAAGCGGAACGGCGAGTGGAAGATCGTCAACCACCACTCCTCTGCGATGCCCGAAGGCTGAGCACCACGCACAGCCCGCCCCCGGGCGCGTCCGTGAGGGCCACGGTCCCGCCGTCGTCGGTCACCAACTGCCTGACGACGGCGAGGCCCAGGCCCGAACCGGAGCGCCCGGTGAGGCCCTGGCCGCGCCAGAAGCGGTCGAAGGCGCGGGACTTCTCGATGTCCGACATACCGGGTCCCTCGTCCAGCACCGAGACCACCACCTCGTCGCCCCGGGGTTCCACCCGCACGGTGATCGTCGCGCCGTCCGGCGAGACCTCCAGGGCGTTGGAGAGGACGTTGTCCAGGACCTGGTCCAGATGACCGGGGCTGGCCAGCACAAGCAGCCGGCCGCCGGCACCCCCCCTGAGCGCGATGGTGACTCCGCGCTCGTCGGCGGCCGGCCTCCACACGGCGAGGCGTTCCTCGATGACGTCACGGAGAGAGAGCGGCTCCGCGGCCGTCACCTTCGCCTCGGCCCTTGCCAGCACCAGCAGGTCGTTCACCAGGCGGCTCATCCGGACCACCTCGGCCGTGGCCTGTTCGACGTCCTCCTTGACGAAGTCGTCGTCCACTCCGTCCGCGATGTTGTCCAGCGACAGGCGCAGCGCGGTCAGCGGCGTACGGAGCTGGTGCGACGCGTCCGCGACGAAGATCCGCTGGGCCGCTATCAGCGTGTCGAGGCGTTCCGCGCCCTGGTTGAGCGTGCGCGCCAGGGTCTGTGTCTCCTGGGGGCCCGTCACGGGGGAACGGGCCGTCAGGTCACCGTCGCTGAACTTGCTCGCCATGTCGTTGAGCTGGCGCAGGGGGCGCGTCAGGCGGCGGGCCGCCACGGCACCGATGAGCGCGGCCACGGCGAGGACGAGCACCGCGAGGATCACCCGGAAGCCCCAGATCGTCCACAGCCGCTGGGTGAGCCCGTCGGTCGAGAAGACGATCCGTACGGCGCCGACGACGTTCTTGCCGGAGTCGTACGCGGGGACCGTGATCACCAGGTTCGGCCCCCAGATGAAGGGGGAGCCCCAGTCGGTCGTGGGCTTGCCCCGCTCCAGAGCCGCGGTCAGCGCCGCGTCCTGCTCCGGCTCCGGCAGCCTCGCCGGGCAGCCCTCGGTGGGGGTCACCTGGACGCGGCCGTGCGTCTCGTACGCCTCGGCCATCTCCTCCAGGGCCTGGCAGGAGGCGGCCTTGTCGTTGCCCAGGAGCAGCGCCATGGTGTCGGCCTCGCGCCGGACGGACTCCGAGGTGTCGTCGCGCAGCTGGTCGGTGAGCGAGAAGGCCACCGGCCCGGTGAACAGGCCGATGGCGACCGCGGTGAGCAGGACGTAGCTGCGGATGAGCTGGCGGATCATGAGCCGGACGACTCCGATCCGGAAGGCGATGAACTGGAAGGGGACGACCCGGAAGGCGACGACCCGGAAGGCGACGATCCGGAAGACGGCCGCTGCTCAGAGTCCTTCACGGCAGCGTCCTTCACGGTGGCGTCCTTCACAGCCGGGTCCTTCACAGCCGTGTCCTTCACGATCTCCAGCCGGAAGCCCACCCCCCGTACCGCCTCGATCGTGATCACCCCCGCCAGCTTCCGCCGCAGTGCCGCCACATGGACGTCGAGGGTCTTCGTCGGACCGAACCAGTTCGCGTCCCACACCGCTTCCATGATCTGCTCGCGCGACATCAGCGCGCCCGGCTCCTCGGTGAGGAAGGCCAGGAGGTCGTACTCCTTGGGCGCGAGGGTCAGTTCCCCGCCGTCCAGGTGTACGCGGGCGGCCTTGCGGTCGATGGTGAGGCGGGGGCCGTAGCGGTCGGGGCCACCGGGCGCGGCCGGTGTTTCGGCGGTGCGCGGCTGCGCGCGGCGCATCACCGCCCTTATGCGCGCGATGACCTCCCGTACACCGAAGGGTTTGGAGACGTAGTCGTCGGCGCCCAGTTCCAGGCCGACGACCCGGTCCGTCTCGTCGCTCCTCGCGCTGATCACGATGATCGGTACGTCGCCGCGGCCGCGGAGGGCCTTGCAGACGTCGAGGCCGTCGGTGTCGGGCAGGCCGAGATCGAGGAGGACCACGTCGTAGGGGTCCTCGTGGGCGAGGGCGGCTTCGCCCGTGGTGACCCAGGCCACCTCGAAGCCGTAGCGCAGCAGCCCGCGCCGGAGCGACTGGGCGACCGGCTCGTCGTCTTCCACCAGCAGTACACGCACGGGAGTGACCTTAGTGCTTGAAAGTTGAGCGTCAGGTGTACCAGGCGTTGAGCTTTCGGGTGTGCGGAGGCATTACGTGTGACACGGAGCACTTTCCGAGTGTTTCGACGGCGGTGCGGGCAGATGCCATCCCGGTGCGGCCGAAGGCGTCGGGTGAATTCCGGCGGCTCCGGGGGAGAAAACCCGGAGAAAGGCCGGGGTGATCACTTGGTGAGCGGGACATCTCACCATGCGATACCTCGGAAGGAGGTTTCGGCCGCTCGATAGACTGAGCCGACCGCGGTACATACACGTATGTGTGGACTGCGGAAACACAGACTGACTGAGCGAGGAGCGCACGTGGGCCTTGTCGTGCAGAAGTACGGAGGCTCCTCCGTAGCCGATGCCGAGGGCATCAAGCGCGTCGCCAAGAGGATCGTGGAAGCGAAGAAGAACGGCCACCAGGTGGTCGTGGTCGTTTCCGCGATGGGCGACACGACGGACGAGCTGATCGATCTCGCCGGGCAGGTGTCTCCGATGCCTGCCGGGCGTGAGTTCGACATGCTGCTGACCGCCGGAGAGCGGATCTCCATGGCGCTGCTGGCCATGGCGATCAAAAACCTGGGGCACGAGGCCCAGAGTTTCACCGGCAGCCAGGCAGGCGTCATCACCGACTCGGTCCACAACAAAGCCCGGATCATCGATGTCACGCCGGGCCGTATCCGGACGGCGCTCGACGAGGGCAACATCGCGATCGTCGCCGGGTTCCAGGGCGTCTCGCAGGACAAGAAGGACATCACCACGCTCGGTCGCGGTGGTTCCGACACCACGGCCGTCGCGCTGGCGGCCGCCCTCGACGCCGAGGTCTGCGAGATCTACACCGACGTCGACGGCGTCTTCACCGCCGACCCGCGGGTCGTGAAGAAGGCCCGGAAGATCGACTGGATCTCGTTCGAGGACATGCTGGAGCTGGCCAGCTCCGGGTCCAAGGTGCTGCTCCACCGCTGTGTGGAGTACGCCCGCCGCTACAACATCCCGATCCACGTCCGGTCCAGCTTCAGCGGACTGCAGGGCACGTGGGTCAGCAGTGAGCCAGTCGTTCAAAAGACACAGCAGCAAGGGGACCAGAAGGTGGAGCAGGCCATCATCTCCGGTGTCGCGCACGACACCTCCGAGGCCAAGGTCACGGTCGTCGGCGTACCGGACAAGCCGGGCGAGGCTGCCGTCATCTTCCGCGCCATCGCCGACGCCGAGATCAACATCGACATGGTCGTGCAGAACGTGTCCGCCGTGACCACCGGTCTGACGGACATCTCCTTCACCCTCCCCAAGACCGAGGGCCGCAAGGCCATCGACGCCCTGGAGAAGGCGAAGACCGCGATCGGCTTCGAGTCGCTGCGCTACGACGACCAGATCGGCAAGATCTCGCTGGTCGGCGCCGGGATGAAGACCAACCCGGGTGTCACGGCCTCCTTCTTCGAGGCGCTGTCCGACGCCGGGGTCAACATCGAGCTGATCTCGACCTCCGAGATCCGTATCTCGGTCGTCACGCGCGCCGACGACGTCAACGAGGCCGTCCGCGCCGTGCACACCGCCTTCGGGCTCGACTCGGACAGCGACGAGGCCGTCGTGTACGGGGGCACCGGACGCTGATGGCATCGGATGCCGGGGGCGCTGCGCGACCGACGCTCGCCGTTGTGGGAGCGACCGGGGCCGTCGGCACCGTCATGCTCCAGATCCTGTCCCACCGCGCGGACATCTGGGGCGAGATCCGTCTGATCGCCTCGCCGCGCTCGGCCGGCCGCAAGCTGACCGTGCGCGGCGAGGAGGTCGAGGTGGTCGCCCTCGCCGAGGAGGCCTTCGACGGCGTCGACGTCGCCATGTTCGACGTACCGGACGAGGTCTCTCTGGAATGGGCGCCGGTCGCCGCCGCCCGGGGCGCGGTCGTCGTGGACAACTCGGGCGCCTTCCGGATGAACCCGGACGTGCCGCTCGTCGTCCCCGAGGTCAACCCGCACGTGGCTCGCCGCCGCCCGCGCGGGATCATCGCCAACCCCAACTGCACCACCCTCTCCATGATCGTGGCGCTGGGCGCGCTGCACGCCGAGTTCGGGCTGCGCGAGCTGGTCGTCTCCTCGTACCAGGCGGTCAGCGGCGCGGGCCGCGCGGGCGTGGAGACCCTGCGGCAGCAGATGGCCCTGGTCGCCGGTACGGAGCTGGGGACCAAGCCCGGTGACGTACGGCGGGCCGTGGGCGACAACACCGGGCCGTTCCCGGAGCCGGTGGCGCTCAACGTGGTGCCGTGGGCCGGGTCGCTGCGCGAGGACGGCTGGTCCTCGGAGGAGATGAAGGTACGGGACGAGTCCCGCAAGATCCTGGGGCTCCCCGAACTGCCGGTCGCCGTCACCTGCGTACGCGTGCCCGTCGTCACCACGCACTCGCTGACCGTCCACGCCCGGTTCGAGGGCGCGGTCACCGTCGCCAAGGCACGCGAGATCCTCGCCACGGCGCCCGGAGTCGTCCTCGTCGACGATCCGGCCGCCGGGGAGTTCCCCACCCCTGCCGACGTGGTGGGCACCGACCCGACCTGGGTCGGACGCGTACGCCGGGCGCTCGACGACCCGACGGCCCTCGAACTCTTCGTGTGCGGGGACAACCTGCGCAAGGGGGCGGCCCTCAACACGGCCCAGATCGCGGAGCTGGTGGCGGCAGAGCTGTCCTGAGCGGCCGGGAGCTGTCGTGAGCGGCCGGTAACGTGGGCCACTTGAATCACGCCATCCCCGCGTTCGAAGATTTCCTCCCCGTCCTTCGCAACCGTGCGCAGGGCGGGGAGCGTCTTTGCGAACGCCCTTCGGGGGGTCGGACGCCGGGACCGTGATACGTCTGGGCATATCTGGACACAGGGGGAGAGCTGGTACGCATGAGACCAAGTGGCACACCGTTCGGTGCGTCGTCGAGCGCGTCGGCAGAGGTACCGGCGGGGGTGCCGGCTGCGGTACCGGCCGGGGTGCCGACGGGTTTGCGGTCTGACGCAAAAGTCATGGCTGTCGCGTACAACCCCCATGGGGGGACACGTGTCCAACTGGCGTGGCAGAAGTACTCGACTTCACCGCGGTACAGGCGAGAGGCACCGCCCTTCGCCCACCCCGCCGTCCCCGCATGTCCGGCGCGCCCGGCGGCATGCCGGTGATCGCCCCCATGCCCGCAGCGCGGCCCGCCCGCATCCCCAGCCAGCGCGACGGAGTCGAGGGCTTCGACGACGCGACGGCGGCCGGTACGGCCGGTACGACGGTCGACCACCTGACCGAGACCTACCGCACCCACTACCGCTCGCTCCTCGGCCTCGCCGCGCTCCTCCTCGACGACACCGCGTCCTGCGAGGACGTCGTCCAGGAGGCCTTCATACGTGTGCACTCTGCGCGCAAGCGCGTCCGTGACCCGGAGAAGACGCTCGCGTACTTGCGTCAGACCGTCGTCAACCTGTCCCGCTCCGCGCTGCGACGCCGCATCCTGGGGCTCAAGCTCCTCTCCAAGCCGATGCCCGACATGGCGAGCGCGGAGGAGGGCGCGTACGACCAACTGGAGCGCGACTCCCTCATCAAGGCGATGAAGGGACTCCAGCGCCGCCAGCGCGAGGTCCTCGTCCTGCGCTACTTCGCCGACATGACCGAGGCCCAGGTCGCCGAGACGCTCGGCATATCGCTCGGCTCGGTCAAGGCGTACGGCTCCCGCGGCATCGCGGCGCTCCGCGTCGCGATGGAGGCGCCGGCATGAGCGGGCGCGATCCGATTGACGGGCGGGGCTGGTACGGCGGCCGCGACCGGGGTGGGTACGACGGCCGAGACCGGGACGAGGGTCGTGAACCGGCCAACGGGCACGACGAGCAGGGTCGCTCCGACCGGTACCGCCGGTACGGTGGCCCGCGCGGTCACGACGAGATCCTCGCGCGACCCGGGCACGACGAACACCATGAACATCAGCACCACGAGCACCGTGGAAATCACGAGCACGGACAGAACCACACACACGGACAGAACCACACGCACGCTGGGAACGGAACTGTGAACGACGGCCCCGATCAACAGGGCCCCAAGGGCCGGGATTCCGAGGAGCTCGGCTCCGAGGAACTGGCGTTGCGGACCCTGCTGCGCCAGGCGGTCGAGGAGATCGAGCCCCGCGAGGGCACCCTGGAGCACCTTCGGCGCGCGGTGCCCGCCCGCCGGGCCCGCAGGCGGCAGGCCCTGGTCGGCCTGGCCGCCGCCGCGCTCTTCGTCGGTACGGCGGTTCCGGCCCTCGTCCACGTCTCGAACTCCACCGGCTCCGACGCCAACCCGTCCGCGGCCGGCCACGCCTCACAGGCCCAGGGCGGCGCGGGGGGCCAGCCCAAGGTCGAGGACGACAAGGTGAGTTCGGGAGGCGGCGACTCCGGCGCGTCCCAGCCCTCCGGCGGGACCGGCGACACGGAACAGGACGTCAAGGAGACGGGCGGCGCGAGCGACGGCACCACCGGCGGGCCCGTGGCGACACCCTCCGCCGAGAGCACCACCCCGGCCTGTACGCCGGAGCAGCTCGGCGGAGCCTCCGGCACCGTCGGCTCCCCGGACTCCGCCGGCGCGGTGTACGGCACGTTCCGCGTGGTCAACGTCTCCGCCGCCATCTGTACGGTCACCAGCGCGGGCACCGTGGCCGTGGCCGCGCAGGGCGCCGCCGACCAGGCCAAGATCGGCGTGGCGAGCCATGTCGAGGGAGACGAGGCCGCCGGGCTGCCCGACCCCTCCCTCCAGGTCGCCGAGCTGGTGCTGCAACCGGGGGCCGCGTACGAGGTGAAGTTCGCCTGGGTGCCCTCGGAGACCTGCCCCACCGACGGCGGCCCCCCGAACGACCCCGAACCCTCGCCGACCCCGACTCCCACGGCCACCACCCCGACCAGCGAGACCGGCGGCGGCACCACCTCGGAGGGCACCACCGGTGCCACTCCCCAGCTCGTCCGGGAGGAGGACGGCCTCGCCGACGGCAGCGTCGTGGTGTCCCACACGGCGGAGGGCGGCATGCCCACCACCACGGCCACCGTGAGCAACGCGTGCGCGGGGACGATCTACTGGACGGGGCTGCTGGCCTCTGCCTGAGCGTTACTGGCTTGGCGTGAAGGCCCTTCGTCCACATCCTCCGGGACGATCCCCAGCTCGGCGTCCCGGGCGAACTCCACCTCGCGGCGGAGCAGCCGGAACCACATGAAGACCACGAACCCCGCGAAGACGAACCACTCCCCGGTGTAGCCGAGGTTCTGGAACGCCTTCAGGTCCAGCCCGGTGCCCTGCGCCACCGCCGCGGGCACCGCCTTCATCCCCGAGTCCGCCTCGATGAGCGTGATCCAGCCGTCGTACACGTCGTACGGCACGAGGTTGACGAGCCCCGCCGCGCTGATCGCCCCGGTCTGACCCTCGGGCAGCCCACCGGCCGCGCTCACCCCGTTCGACCCCGGACTCTCGGACGCCTGCAGCGCACCGGTCACGGTGACCTCACCGGCGGGCGGGGCGGGAGCCGTGCCCGAGTCCGCGGCACCGGCAACCCACCCTCGTACGACGGGCAGGGCCTTGCCGCCCTCGGTCCGCAGCAGCGTCAGCACATAGAACCCGCGCTCGCCGTCCAGCTCCCGGTCCGGCACGAGCAACTGATCGGCGTACCGCCCGGTCGCCGTGGCCGGCTTCCCCGACGTCTCCTTGTCGACGGGCAGCAACTCGCCGAGCGGCCGCGCCGCCTCCGTCCGGGCCGCCTCGGCCTGTGCGCCCGCCTCCCGATGGCCCTCCACCCGGTCCTCGAACCGCCCCAGCTGCCACGACCCCATGAACACACAGAACGGAATCGCCAACAGCACGAAGACGTTGATCCCCCACCATCGGGGCGTCAGCAGGAACCGGTACACGACTTCAACGGTACGGGGCCGCTGCGCGGGGCTGGGCAGAGGGTCCGGGAAGGGGATGGGTGGTGCGGTTTGTTGCGGGGTGCGGGTTGTGTGTGGCTGGTCGCGCCCCGCGGCGGAGCCGCTGATGTCACCGCCCGCGCCCCTGAAGGGGCGCGGGGACAGGCGTCAGGTCCGTGCTGTCCAGGCCTGCAGTTTGTCGGGGTTCAGCATCATCCACATGTGGGTGATCAGACCGTCCTCCACACCGGTCGCGATGACCGCGACGGTCGTGCCGTCCTCGCTGCGCGCGGCCAGTCCGGACCGGCCGTTGACCACTTCCTCGGCCAACTCCAGGCCGGTTCCCTTGCGCAGCAGCCCCGCCACCAGCCTGGCGACCTTGTCCCTGCCGACGACCGGGCGGAGGCCCGCGCGCACCTTGCCGCCGCCGTCCGAATGCGCCTGGACCGCGGGGTCGAGCAGCGCGGCGAGGGCGGCGAGGTCGCCGGTCTCACACGCCTCGCGGAAGGCGGAGACGACACGGCGGTGCCGGTCGGCCGAGTTCGTACGCGGGCGCGCGGCACCCAGACGCCGCCGGGCCGAGGAGGCGAGCTGACGGCAGGCGGCCGGGGTGCGCCCGACCGTGTCGGCGATGTCGTCGAAGGGCACGCCGAACACGTCGTGCAGGACGAAGGCGACGCGCTCGGCGGGCGTCATCGCCTCCAGCACGACGAGCATGCCCATACTGATCGACTCGTCCAGAGTCACCCGGTCCGCCGGATCCTCCGGGCCGCCGCGGATGCCGCCGGTGCTGGTCCATACCGGACTGTCCCGTACCGGCTCGGGCAGCCATTCGCCGACGTAGCGTTCCCGGCGGGCCCGCGCCGAGGTGAGCTGGTCCAGGCAGATCCGGCCGGCCACGCGGGTCAGCCAGGCGAGCGGCGACCGTACGGCCTGCTGTTCCTCGTCGGACAGGGCGTACCAGCGGGAGTACGTCTCCTGGACGGCGTCCTCCGCGTCCTGCACGGTGCCGAGCATCCGGTAGCAGAGGTTGATCAGCGTGCGCCGTTCGGCGAGGAGGGACTGGAGCGTGGCGTCCGGGTCGCCGGGGGTATCCGGGGCAGGGGCGTCGGGTGGGGTCATGGTTGTTCCTGGGGTGGGAGCAGGGAAGGAGGGCGGTCGGTCGGACTGTGGTGGGACTGCGGTGTTACCCGCTCGCTTCGTCGAGCCACTGGTCGAAAGTCTGCACGCCACGCGGCCCGGCCCCGGTCGGAAGCAGGGCATCGCCCGTCATCGCCGCGCCGGTGGCGCCCGGGAACCTGACCGGGATCGGCCACCGGCGCCGCCCCTGGGCGCGCAGCAGGCGGCGCGCCATGTCGACGAGCTGCTCCTCCTTCGGGCCGGCGAGTTCCGGAGCCGTCTGCTGTGCGGGGCCGGTCGCCACCTCGACCAGATGGCGGGCCACTTCACGGGCGGCGACGGGCAGGCAGCGCATCCGGGGCACGACAGCCAGAGGCCCGGGTACCTGACCGAGCACCTGCTGGGCGAACTCGTGGAACTGGGTGGCGCGCAGTACCGTCCATGGAATCCGGCCGTCCTGGACGATCTGTTCCTGGCGGAGCTTGGCCCGGTAGTAGCCGTAGCCCGGAACACGGTCGAGGCCCACGATCGACAGCGTCACGTGGTGTCCGACGCCCGCCTTCTCCTCGGCGGCCAGCAGGTTGCGCCCGGCGGTCTCGAAGAACGGGGTGGCGACCTTCTCCCTGATACTCGTCACGTTGGTCACATCGATGACCGCGTCCACGCCGGTGAGGGCCGCGTCCAGGCCTCTGCCGGTGAGGAGATCCACGCCGTGGCTCCGGGCCACGGTCACGGGTTCGTGTCCGGCGGCGGTGACGGCGTCGACGACATGGTGTCCGACGAGTCCGGTTCCGCCCGCGACTGCGATGCGCATGATGTTCGCTCCTCGGCTTTCAGCTTTCAGCTTCAACGGTTCGGCCTGCGGTGGTTCAGTCGTCAGTCGTCAGTCGTGGTCGCGTCGCGGGAGGGTCGCCGCGGCGCGTGGGGGCGGGGCACGGGAATCGACAGCGCGGCCGAGATCAGCACCAGGGCGCCCAGGCCGGCCACATTCAAGGTCTTGTCCGTCGTGCCGTACACGTGCAGATGCCGCACGTGGTAGGCGAGGTGCAGGACATTGAAGACCAGCCATGCCGCACCGGTCGCCTGCACAAGGCGGTCGCTGTACGGCTTGCGCAGGGCGACGGCGGTCAGGAGGGCCAGCGCCAGGTACATGGCGCCCGTGTCCGTGGCGAGGTGCTCGTTGTACGGCCCCAACGGGGGCAGCCAGGTACGGCCGAAGCCGGGGAAGCCGTCGTACCAGCCCCGGGGGAAGAAGTAGGCCCAGACACCCACGTACAAGCCCGTCACGAGGAGCGCGACGAGCATGGTGTGCCGCAGCGGTTTCACTTTCATGCCCTCGTGACGACGCAGCCTCCGCATGTGTGAGGTGACGTGACGCACATCACGCGGGTGCGGCCACGGCTTCCCGGGGAGAGCGCGGCGTGGAGCCGTCCGGCGATCCGTGAAGCGACCCTTCGCCGATCGGGTTTCATAGAGTCATGAGCGACGCAGAAGCCATGCCCGACTGGGAGAAGCGGTTCCGTGCACCGCGCGTCTCCCTCCCCGACTGGGCGGAAGACGCCCCCGACCACTCGCTGTTCGTGTCGAACGCGACCGGCAAGTACGAGCTGTACGCGTGGGACCGGAAGACCGGTCACCAGCGGCAGGTCACCGACCGGCCGGACGGCACATCGGACGGGGTCCTCTCGCCCGACGGCGAGTGGATCTGGTGGTTCGACGACGGCATGGGTTCCTCCGTTCCGGACTCGCCGTCGTACGGCGACGAGTTCGGCGTATGGCGCCGCCAGCCCTTCCACGGCGGACCGGACGAAGAGGCGGCACCGGGCCTGGAGGCGTCGTACCCGGCGGGCCTGGCCATCGGGAGGGACGGCCGCATGGCGGTGGTGGGCCGCTCGACGGACGAGGACGGCTCCACGGTCCACCTGGCCCGGCTCGGCGGGGACCCCGTGGAGATCTACCGGCACCGCGAGTCCGCCGGCGTGGGCGACCTCTCCCACGACGGCACCCTGATCGCCATCGAGCACACCGAGCACGGCGACGCGATGCACTCGGCGCTGCGCGTACTGCACCCGGACGGCACGGCGGTCGCGGAACTCGACGACACCAAGGGCGGCACGGTCGAACTGGGCCTGGAGGTACTGGGCTTCGCACCCGTCGACGGGGACACGAGACTCCTCGTCGGCCATCAGCGCAACGGCCGCTGGGAACCCCTCGTGTGGGACGTCGCGACGGGCGAGGAGACCGACCTCGGCCTCGCGGACAAGCTCGCGGGCGACCTGAGCGCCGAGTGGTACCCGGACGGCTCCGCCCTCCTCGTCGCCCACAGCTTCGAAGCCCGCAGCGAGCTGTACCGCTACGACCTGGCGACACGCGAGCTGCGCCGGGTCGACACCCCCAAGGGCACGGTGTCGGGCGCGACGGCCCGGCCGGACGGCAGCGTGGAGTACCTGTGGTCGTCGGCCGCCGAACCGCCGGTGGTCCGCTCGACCACGGGCAAGGTGGTGCTCGATCCGCCGGGGCTGAAGTGCCCGGGGTCGCACCCCGTGGAGGACGTGTGGGTGGACAGCCCCGGCGGCCGCGTCCACGCCCTCGTGCAGCGGCCGCGGGGAGCCGAGGGCCCGTACCCCACGCTCTTCGACATCCACGGCGGCCCCACCTGGCACGACAGCGACGCGTTCGCGGCGGGCCCGGCCGCCTGGCTGGACCACGGGTACGCGGTGATCCGCATCAACTACCGCGGCTCCACCGGCTACGGCCGTGCCTGGACGGACGCACTCAAGCACCGGGTCGGCCTGATCGAGCTGGAGGACATCGCGGCGGTACGGGACTGGGCGGTGGACTCCGGCTTCGCGGACCCCGCCCGCCTGATCCTCACCGGCGGCTCCTGGGGCGGCTACCTCACCCTCCTCGGCCTCGGCACCCAGCCGGACGCCTGGAGCCTGGGCATCGCGGCCGTCCCCGTCGCCGACTACGTCACGGCGTACCACGACGAGATGGAAGCCCTGAAGGCCATGGACCGCACGCTCCTGGGAGGCACGCCCGAGGAGGTCCCCGAGCGTTTCGCGGCTTCGTCTCCCCTGACGTACGTCGACGACGTCAAGGCCCCGGTCTACATCTCGGCCGGCGTCAACGACCCCCGCTGCCCCATCCGCCAGATCGACAACTACGTCGACCGCCTCACCGCCCGCGCCGCGACCCACGAGGTCTACCGCTACGACGCCGGGCACGGCTCCCTCGTCGTGGACGAGCGCATCAAGCAGATCCGGCTCGAACTGGACTTCGCGGCACGGCACTTGGGGGTGGTGAGCGACTAGGCGGCACAGGGCCACTGGTGTCGGACTTCCGAGGAGATGAGCAGTCGGGCGTGGACGGCCGTACTGAGGGGGAGGGAAACGAACCAGCGAAGCCCGTGCACGTCGTCGGAGGTACGTCACCCGTGGCCATCACCAAGGAAGCCCCGCCCCGGGCGGAGGGGCGCGAGAGTGACGAGACGGACGAGGCGCGGGACGGCGGTGGCTGGCAGATCAGCTCCCCGCTCGCGCTGACCATGCTGCTCGTCCTGCTGGTGGCCTTGCAGGGGCCGATACGCGGGCTGCTGTCGACGCCGGTGATGGAGAGCTGGACGACGGTGTTCGTCGCGGTGATCGTCCAGGCGCTGCCCTTCCTGGTGCTGGGAGTGCTGCTGTCGGCGGTCCTCGCGGTGTTCGTACCGCCGTCGTTCTTCGCCCGCGCCCTGCCGAAGCGGCCCGCGCTGGCGGTGCCGGTGGCCGGGGCGGCGGGCGTCGTCCTCCCGGGGTGCGAGTGCGCGTCCGTGCCCGTGGCCGGGGCGTTGGTGCGGCGGGGCGTCACCCCGGCGGCGGCGCTGGCCTTCCTGCTGTCGGCCCCGGCCGTCAACCCGATCGTGCTCACGGCCACGGCCGTCGCCTTCCCGGGCAACCCGGAGATGGTGGTGGCCCGGCTCGTGGCGAGCCTGGTGGTGGCGTGCGGGATGGGATGGCTGTGGCAGCGGCTCGGGCGTACGGAGTGGCTGCGGCCGCCTGCCCGGCCTGCCGTCGACGGGGTGAGCAAGGGGGAGGCGTTCTGGAGCTCGGTGCGGCATGACGTGATGCACGCGGGCGGGTTCCTGGTGGTCGGCGCGATAGCGGCGGCGACCCTGAAGGCCGTGGTGCCGGCGCAGTGGCTGCAGTCCGCCGCCGACAACCCCGTCGTCTCCGTGCTCGCCCTCGCCGTTCTCGCCGTGCTGCTGTCGATCTGCTCGGAGGCGGACGCGTTCGTGGCGGCCTCCCTGTCCCAGTTCTCGTTGACGGCCCGGCTGACCTTCCTGGTCGTGGGGCCGATGGTCGACCTGAAACTGTTCGCCATGCAGGCGGGAACCTTCGGACGAGCGTTCGCCCTGCGCTTCGCGCCGGTGACGTTCGCGATGGCTGTGGTGGTGTCGGTGCTGACGGGGGCGGTGTTGCTGTGAATCGGCAGGCTCAGGCGGTTGTTCTGTTCCTGGTGGGCGGGGCTCTGCTGCGCGCGGGCTCCACGGATCTCTATCTGCGGTACGTGAAGGCCGGGTTGAGGCCGCTGGTGCTGGGCGCGGGGATCGTGCTCATCGCGGCGGCCGTGGCGACGGTCTGGTACGGGAGGAAGAGCAAGGGGGCCGGTAGGGCCGATGGGTGCAGTGGGGGCGGTGGGGGCGGTGGGGGGCACCATGAGCCGCGGGTGGCCTGGCTGCTGGTGCTGCCTCTCCTCGCGCTCATCCTGGTCGCGCCTCCGGCGCTGGGGTCGTACAGCGCGCTGAGGGCGGGGACCGCGTTGCAGGAGCAGCCCTGGGGTTACCCGGCCTTGCCTGCCTCTGAGAGCCATGTTCGGCTCAGCCTGGCCGACTACGCGGGGCGGGCTGTCTACGACCAGGACCGGTCCCTTGCTGACCACCGGATCACTACAGCGGGTCTCGTCGCCCTGGACGAGAACGGCACGCCGCACTTGGTGCGTATGACGCTGAACTGCTGTGCGGCGGACGCTCAGCCGGTCAAGGTGGGTCTGACCGGCGAGCTTCCGGCTGTGCTCCGGCCGGATACGTGGCTGGAGGTCACTGGCACGTATGTGGAGAAGCAGGCCAAGGATCCCGTCAACGGGGGCACGATTCCGTACTTCTCCGTTGCCGAGTTCCAGCCGGTCAAGGGGCCGAGGGATCCGTATGACGACAGCTGGAGCGGGTGACTTGCTGGAGGAAGCCGGTCCAGGTGGCGGGGGAGAGGGTGAGGTGGGGGCCGTGTTGGTTCTTTGAGTCGCGGATGTGGATGAGGGAGGGGCAGGTGGCGACTTCTACGCAGTCGCCGTCGCCGCTACTGCTGTAGCTGGACTTGTGCCAGGGGAGGGCTACCTCGACGCAGTCGCCCGAACCGCCACTGCTGTAGCTGGACTTGCGCCAGGAAAGGGCGACCTCGACGCAGTCATCGCCATCACCGCCGCTGTAACTGCTCTTGAACCAAGCCAGTTCGGTGGTGCTCATAGCTCTCCTCGCATCCGCTGCAACAGGCTCACGGAGTCTTCAAGGGTAAGAGCCTGCGAACGCATCCTGGCATACCGCCTTTGCAGGACGCTGATCTCCTTCGAGTCGGAGACGAGCAGACCACCTCGCTGGCCCTCGCAGTAGGCGAACCACTTGTTCTCCGGAGTCTCCAGCAAGCGCATGGGACCGTCCAGACCTGCATGGCTCTCCCGAACCAACGGCATGATCTGGATCTCGACGTTTCGCAGCTCGGCGATCTCCAGCACGTGATCGATGAGCTCCCGCGTGACGTCCACCCCACCCGTCCGCCGCAGGAACAACTGCTCCTCCAGGATGAAGCTGAACGCCGTGTTCGGCCGCTCCCGCAACAGCCGTTGCCGTTTCGCGCGCGCCACCCACTGGGCCTCGATCTGTTCGTCATCAAGGGGCGGGAGTCGGTTCCTGAACAACGTCCGCGCGTACGCCTCCGTCTGCAACAGCCCTGGAATCATCCGGCACTCGTACGTATACAACGTGATCGCCAGCTTCTCCAGCCGCGCCCACTTCCGGAACCAGGTCGCCAGCCCCGGTTCCCGTTCCAGAAACACCGCGGCGCCGCGCAGCGCCCCGGTGTTCCCCGTGGCCGACTCCGCCCGCTCGACGTACTTCGAGTCGGGCATGCGGCGCCCCAACTCGACGGAGGCGACGGTGTGCTTGGAGAAGCGGACAAGCTTGCTGAACTCCTCCCGGCTCATCCCCGCGTGCTCGCGCAGCGCCCGGTGTACCGCACCGAACGTCCGCAGACTGCCCGAGTACTCGGGCTCACCGCTCACCCGGAAGGAGGCCGGAACCGCCCCCTCTCCGCTGTCGCCCTCATCCGTACCGAACGTATCGTCGACCACTGTTGGCCACCTTCCGCGCACCGGCCCTGTCACACCACTCCCAACTCACCTATGGTTACGGGCTGTTATCGGTACTGTCCAGCATGTAACCGCGTACGCTCGCGCAGCGTACGCGGTGCGGACCTGGAGAACTGGTGGGCAGGCAGGCCACATTGGGCCCATGGAAGCCCCACCAGCCACCCAATGCCCAGTTACCGTATGTGTGTTCACCCAACGCTTCAGCTCCACCCCACTCGGCGCCCGCCTCGCCCGCCACCTCGCCCTGCACCAACTCCACGACTGGGGCATCGCCCACGGCACGAACGTCTCCGACACGGTCGGCGTGATCGTGGCGGAGCTGGCAGCCAACGCGGTGACCCACGGCCGCGTACCCGGCCGTGACTTCGAACTGACCCTCTCCCTCGTCACGGGCAGCGTCCGCGTCGAGGTCTCCGACACCCGCACGGAACGGCATCCGCCGGCGCCGGGTGACGTACGGCCCGCGGGCCCGCTCGACGAGTCCGGGCGCGGGCTCGTTCTTGTCGAGGCGCTCGCGGATCGGTGGGAGGTGGTGGATCGGGAGCCGCCGGGGAAGACGGTGCGGGCGGAGGTTGATGTGCCGCGGTGGTTGACGTTGTTCAGGGCTGCGCGGTGACTCTCGCCTCTGTCTAGCGGCGCTTTCGGCTGAAGCGCCGCTTGCCGCCTCCCTTGCGCTGGGCCATGAGTCGTTGTGCTTTGAAGCGTTGCCCCGAGGCGGTCAACGCGTTGACGAGGGACTTGGTCACCGCCACCGTGGCGGGGTGGTTGTCACCGAGGATGCGCCGTCGGCGGATACGTACATCTTCGAGCAACTGCACTGATTCCGGGTAGTTGCGGAGCAGATACAGGGTGCTGGCGAGGCCGTGGGCTGAGTCGAGTGTGCGGGGGTGGTCGTTGCCGAGGGTGCGTTGCTGGCGGGTGAGGGTGTCCTCGTGTATGCGGCGTGCTTCGGTCAGTTCGCCGAGTTCGCGGAGCGTATTGCCGAGGCCGTGGGCGGAGTGGAGGGTTTCGGGGTGGTCGTTGCCGAGGGTGCGTTGCTGGCGGGTGAGGGTGTCCTCGTGTATGCGGCGTGCTTCGGTCAGTTCGCCGAGTTCGCGGAGGGTGTCGGCGAGGCTGCGGGCGGAGTGGAGGGTTTCGGGGTGGTCGTTGCCGAGGGTGCGTTGTCGGCGGGTGAGGGTGTCCTCGTGTATGCGGCGTGCTTCGGTCAGTTCGCCGAGTTCGCGGAGCGTATTGCCGAGGTTGTGGGCGGAGTGGAGGGTCTGGGGGTGGTCGTTGCCGAGGATGCGTTGCTGGCGGGTGAGGGTGTCCTCCTGCATGCGGCGTGCTTCGGTAAGCTCGCCCAGGTGGTACAGGCTGCCGGCGAGGTTGTAGGCGGAGTGGAGGGTTTCGGGGTGGTCGTCGCCAAGGGTCCGTCGTCGGCGGGCGAGAGTGTCCTCGTACATGCGATGAGCTTCCGCCAGTTCGCCTAAGTAGCTCAGAATGACACCCAGATCGTTGGCTGAATCCAGAGTGGCAGGGTGGTCGTCGCCGAGGGTCAGCCGTCGACGGGCGAAGGCGTCCTCGATGATGGTTCTGGCTCCGCTGAGGTCACCGAGGCCAGAGGTCGCATGACCGAGGTACTGCATACACCTGAGCATGTCTTCGTGCTCAGGCCCGAGCGTGTCGGCCCATGACTGCCCCAGGGAAGTCGTCAGCTGGTGTGCGCTACGCACCCGGCCGCTCTCGATGAGGAACAGGACTGCCTTGAGCAGGGTAGCCCGTAGTTCGGGACGGTTCGTGAGGATGTCCTGCGTGGCGGTGAGGTGGGAGGCGAGTGCGGCCCACGCGGGCCAGGCGTCCGGGGTGTCCGGGGCACCCGGATCGACGCTGCCAAGGATGGCGGCCACGTCGCTCTCGACTTTCCGGACCTGTTCCGGGGTGGTCTGATCGCGCAAGACGGCTTGCGTAAGGCGGTGGATCTGAAACGTCTCGTGATCCAGGCGGGCGAGTCCGAAGCGACTCAGCGGTTGCAGGGCGGCTCGGGGCCACATGAGGTCGTCCGGGGCACCGGGAATGGAGCTCAGCAGCGGCCGAGCCGTCTCCAGCCAGCCGATGGGAATAGGTTCGGGGCCGAAGAAGGCACCGAGGCGTAGCAGGGCCAGAGCCTCGGGGTGGTCGTCATGCAGTCGGCTGGTGGCAATGTTGACCGAGGCAGCAAGCGGGGCCGTATACCCCGGAGCCTCGCCCTCCTTCAGGATCCTGGCGGAACTGGTCGCGAGGAGCTGACGGTAGCGGTTGACGGTCATACCGCTGCCAATGACACCGGCGGCCTGGGTCAGGGCCAGCGGAAGGTCGCCGAGGTCCTGCGCCAGTACGTCCGCGTTGTCGGAGTCGATGCCTCGGATGCGGGCCTTGAGAAAGGCGACGGCGTCGGAGCGGGCGAACACGTCCAGGTCCGTACGGCTGGCGACGCCGCTCCAATTGGGATTGCGCGAGGTGATCAAGGCGTGGCCGGGACCTTCGGGCAGCCAGGGTTCGATCTGCTCCGGATCTTCGGCGTTGTCCAGAATGATCAGCCAATTCCGCAGCGTGCCCAGATGGTTGACCAGGGCCCGAGCGTTGTGCTCCGACCCGGCGTTTGGTTTGGCGATGCCGAGCCGGTCCGCCAACTCGGTGTAGTAGACCGGCAGCTGATCGGCCTGCTCCGCATCGACCCACCACACCACGTCGTATTGCCCGGCGAACCGATGGGCGTACTCCAACGCGATCTGCGTCTTCCCGATGCCACCCATGCCGTGCAACGCCTGCACCACAGCATGACGGCCGCTCAGCAACCCCTCCCGAAGCCGGGCGATCTCGGCCTCGCGCCCCGAGAAGTCGGGGTTCCGGCGCCGTACGTTCCACACGTCCGGCCGCTCGGTGCCGCTGGGCAGCCGGGGCTTGGTGCCGTTCGGAGGTGCCACCGTCCCCGTTGCCGTACCGGGAAAAGGCGGCGGACCGGTTGGCCGGGCCCCGCCGTTGACCGCCTCCTGAAGTGCCTTGAGGGCGGCCTCCTCGTCCAGCCCGTGAAGGTCCTTGCGGAGCTTCGCGGCCAGTAGAGGAGGAACATCCGCGTTGGTCACCGGCTCCAGGGCCAGCGGGATCACCCGGTCCCGGCGGGCGACCGCGGCGGTCCACTCCTCCTTGGTCCACCGCTCGGGGTCGAAGTACGTCTTGCTGAACAGGACCACCATGGCGTCGGACGTTTCGAGGGCGTCGTCCATGTGGTCCACGAAGTCGTCGCCGATACGCCAGTCCCACACGTCCAGCGTCACCGCATGCCCGGCCTGCTCCAGATGCCAGCCCACCCATTCCGCCCAGGGGCGGTCCGGCCCCGCGTAACTGATGAAGAACCGCTGCCTGCTCTCGGCCATCGTGGCCCCCCGATTGACCATGTACTCGGTGTAACAAGGTAACCGCTCATCGGAGCTGAACCCCGTCCCCTGACGTCACCGAACCGTAAGACGCCCAAAGCCCAAGGCCGTGAAGTTACGGCTTCGGAGGCGCTGACAAGTACGCGCTGATCTGCGGTGACTCGGGACGTAAGAAGCGGAGCCCCGGTAGAACTGG
>NZ_JBSFUU010000074.1:0-50075 GCF_053591955.1 Streptomyces sp. NPDC002845
ACCTGACTCCCATGGAGCCAGACTGATCACTCGATCACGGAAGGGGTCACTTTTCATCGACCGATAGGGGGTCACGGTTCACGGAACGGCGACACCGGAACACGTCTCGTCTTCACCGACATCTCCGGACCCATCGCCTCGCTGGTTAGCGAGCGAGAGCTAAGGGAACTCGAAGACACGCTCGCGATTGCTGAATGTGAGCAGCGGAAGGCCGACTCATCATCCTTCATGCCGCACGATGAAGCGGTCCAGGAGAGGCCGACCGATGACGGGACTGGGGAGGACGGGGAGCAGCATGAAACTGGCTGAGCCCCGCGTGCTGGTGTGCGGGGACCGGAGATGGCTCTGGCCTGGCACCGTCGCCGCAGTGCTGGACCGCCTGGCAGCCCGTTACGGTGATCGGCTCGTTGTGATCGAGGGCGCTGCGAACGGTGCCGACCGCGCGGCGCACCGGTGGTGCCGGCGGAGGGGTTTGGGCATGGACCGGCATCGGTGTCACCCCGTCGACTGGGAGTCCGAGCGTCGCGCCAGACCAAGGACGTGGCGGCTGGCGGGGCCCGAGCGGAACACCCGGATGCTGGCGGAGCAGCCGTCGCTGGTCATCGCCTCCACAGCCAGTTCGATCCTGGGGCCGGCGGGACATCCGACATGTGCCTGCGGGGCCTGCTCAGCGGCGTGCCCGCGTGGCTGGTGCCGGGCCCGGATCCGGATGCCGGGAGGTGGCTGCTCCTGAGCGAGTTCCCCAGGGGGCGCCGTGAGCGCGTACAGCGCGAGTTGGAGGTGCCTCGCCCTGCCGAGCGCCCCATCCCACCGTTCGACAACGATGCCATCGAAACCGAATAGATAGGCGTGGGCGGTTTCGTCGAGTGGGTGCGTGGGACGAGATCCTCGTACGATGCGTTGTCAGTGGCGGTTAGTTTACTTGGCCGCATCGGTGGCTGGGGGAGGTGTGACGCGGATGGCTGCCAGCGCTGAACATCTCAAAGCTCTTGTGCGGGCACACGCCGAGGCCGACGACGACCGTTTCTACAGCATCGCCCTGCAGGTGGCGGCCAAGTCCGCCCGCCAGGGACACGGCAAGTTCGCAGTAGAGCTGAGAGAGCTCGTCGAATCGATGCGGCAACAGGGCGCGAAGACCCTGGGCACCGTCGGGCCGACGCCTGTGGTCCAGCCCCGTGGGGAACTGTCCAGCCTCCTGACCGCCTGGTATCCCGATATCCGGCTCGACGACATGACGCTCTCTGCTGATCTACGGGCCACCTTGGATCGCGTACTCCACGAGCAGCGGCAGCGTGCTCGACTGGAGCGCTTCGGGTTCACCCCCGTCCATCGGATTCTGCACTCTGGTCCGCCGGGAACCGGCAAGAGCATGACGGCGGCTGCGCTGGCTGGCGAGCTGTCCCTTCCACTGTTCACCATCCGTCTGGACGCGCTGATCAGCCGTTTCATGGGCGAGACTGCGTCGAAGCTGCGGTTGGTGTTCGATGCCGTGGCGCAGACCCGCGCCGTGTACCTGTTCGACGAGTTCGATGCTCTGGGTGCACAGCGAGCTGGTGGCAACGACGTGGGCGAGGCACGGCGCATTCTCAACTCCTTCCTGCTGTTCCTGGACGAGGCCCCCTCTGAAAGCCTCGTCGTGGCGGCCACCAATCACCACGAGATCCTGGACCGGGCACTGTTCAGGCGCTTCGATCTGGTGATCGCCTACGAGGCACCCACGCCGGAGCAGGCGGTGGAGGTGATGCGCCGGAGACTCGCGGGAATGGACACCAGCGCAGTACGGTGGCCCTCTGTAACCAGGAGCGTGGCCGGGTTGAGCCATGCGGAACTCGTGAAGGCTGCCGAGTCCGCTGCCAAGCAGGCCATTTTGGGGGGTGCTGAAGTGATCGACGATCGCCTGTTGCTGGATGCTCTGAGTGAGCGGCGCGCGCTCCACCATGCCTGAGCCGCACTCGTCCCCTACCGCTCCGCATCTCATCGTTCCGTGGCCTGCTCGCACTTTGCGGCCCAAGCAGCCCCGGCCTGCAAGGGACAAGGACCCGATGGATCGGTCTGCCGACCGGCAGGGGCATGTGTCCCGCCTGGTCGGTGGGCTGGAGCAGGCCCGTGATGAGGCAGTGGACGTCCGTGCCGAGATCCCCGAGTCGTACCGGGCGGACGGCTTCGCGGTTCGTGTCGAGGCCGCGGCCGGGCACGCCCTCAAACTGGAGGCCTTCGACAGCTCGGGGCTGACGCTGATGAGCGTCCATCCGCGCACCGACGAGCGTCCCGAGGATGCGTTGGTGTGGGTCCCGTACGAGAAGGTCGGGGATCTCTCCCGCCGTATCAAGCAGTTCACCGAGGACACCGACAGCGGCGCTCCCAAGCAGGCTCCGCTGGTCGCCAACATGGAGAAGGTTCAGCGAGCCCTCTTCGAGCATCTGTGGCAGGAAGCTGATCCACTGCCGCCGCTGGAGGAGCACCGCTGGTGGGAGCTGTGGTTCGACCCGCAGATCGTTGAATCCGATCCCGTCGTGACGTTGAAGGAGCTGGCCTCGGCGCATCACTGGTCCGTGACAGAGGTCGCTCTGGCAGTCGGCGAGCGACTCGTCGCCCATGTGCATGCCTCCGGCGAGGATCTGCAGGCTCTCATGGGGACCAACGCCACTCCTGTGGAGATCCGTCGGCCAACCTTCGCCCAGGAACTGCACTCCGTAGACCGCTCCCTCCAGCACGAGCTGGTGGACAACCTTGCCGAACGCGTCGAGGCCGCCCCGCCTGACGCTCCCGCGGTGTGCGTTCTGGACACAGGGGTGAACCAGGAACACCCTCTCCTGAAAGCCTCGTTGCACGGACGTGCGCACAGCGCGCTGCCACGTCACACCGCGGCGGACCGGCACGGTCACGGCTCCGAGATGGCTGGCCTCGCCCTCTACGGAGATCTCGCCGGACCGCTGGAGAGTGCGGACCCCGTGGTGCTGACACACGGGCTGGAGTCCGTGAAAATCCTGGACGGCGTGACAGGGGACCCCGCGCACCCGCGTACCTACGCCGAGGTGACGGCCAACGCGGTGGCGACGGCCGAGATCGAGGCCTTGAGCGCAGGTCCGCCGCGTGCACGGGTGTTCTCCATGGCGGTCACCGATCAGTCCAGGGACGGCACGAACGGGGTCGACGGGACCCCGACGCTGTGGTCCGCCGCCCTTGACGCACTCGCCGCGGGAACAGACGTGGCGGCCCACGAGGACCGTATCGAGCTGATCGGGGCTCCCGATCCGGATGCCTCACGGCTGATCGTGGTCAGCGCAGGCAACATCAGAGACCTGGCACCCCGGGACATCCGCACCCCGCAGGGACGCTTGGACCACCTGACGATGTGTGACCTCTCGCGGATCGAGGAGCCCGCCCAGGCCCACAACATCCTCACCGTCGGAGCCTTCACCCAGCTCACAGGCGTCCCCGACGACCCGTCCTTCGCGGATTTCCGGCCACTCGCTGCCCCCGGTCAGCTCTCGCCCTTCAGCCGAACGTCGGTCGCCCTGACCGGTGTGCCCGTGATCAAGCCGGACATCGTCATGGAGGGCGGCAACCTCCTGGTCGACCCGGGAGAGACTCTGTTGGACTCCCATCCCGTGGTCAGTGTGACCACGACCGGCAAGGACTTCTTCCGGCAGATCTCCTCCGCGAACGCGACCAGCTCCGCTACCGCCCAGGCCGCGCGCCTCGCCGCTCTCGTCCATGCCGCCTACCCCGGCCTGTCGCCGGAGGCCGTACGTGGGCTGCTGGTGCACGAGGCGCGCTGGACACCCGCGATGATGGGCGACGGCCTGTACACGAAGACCGGGCGCCCCAAGCTGGGGAAGAAGGAGTTGATGAAGCAGGTCATCCGCCGCTACGGCTGGGGGGTGCCGAGCACAGAGCGAGTGCTGTCCAGCGCCGCCAACGCCGTCACCCTCATCGTGCAGAGCCAGCTCATCCCGTTCCGGAGGGACAACAGTGGCGGCGTGCGCTTGGCAGAGCTCCAGTTCCACGAACTGCCGTGGCCACTGGAGCAGTTGCGGGAGCTGGGGGCGGCCACCGTCGCTCTCCGGGTGACGCTGTCGTACTTCATCGAGCCGAATCCGGGACGCCTCGGTATGCGGGGCAGGTACAGCTACGCCTCCCACCGGCTCCGCTTCGCGATCAGGGCGCCCGGCGAATCCGTGGACGGCTTCGAGCGACGTATCACCGCCCAGGCTGAGGCCGAGAGCGATACTCCTTCTCACGCCAAGGCCTTCGAGGGGGACAAGAACTGGCTGGTCGGCCCGCAGGGCCGCAATCAGGGATCGCTCCATACCGATGTCTGGCAGGGCTCGGCGGCGGAGCTGGCCGACTGCGGTGTCCTGGCCGTCCATCCCTCCGGCGGTTGGTGGAAGAACAACAACCGCACCGACCGTGTGGGCCGACCCGTGCGGTACGCGCTCCTGGTGTCGCTGGAGACCCCTGAAGTCGAGACCGACCTGTACACCCCGATCGCGAACAAGCTCGACATCCCGATCACTGGCGCACTGGCGGTGCGCAACGAGGTCGACACGCATCTGCCCGTACAGACGGAGATCGGTTGGTAGTCCCCCGCTCAGGATCACACAGAGTGTCGTCGGCGCCGTGACGTCATCAAAGGTCAAGCGGAATCGAAAGGTTCCGAGTGGCCGGTGGGGTAGAAGCCGGTAATGCGGAAGCGGAGTTGTTTGTACAGGACGTGGAAGCCCATGACCCACTGTTCGCCCAAGTCATCCACGACGATCAGTCTCGGGTCGGTGCGAGCGGTGGGCCGGTGCAGGGGCATGGGCACTGGTACCGGGCATTCGCCGTAGGGGGATTCGGCGTAGAAGGCTCTGGCTGTCACCATGCGTCCCGCGAGTGCACCGGTGGCGTGGTACTCGGCGGGTACCTGCCGCAGGAGACCGTCCAGTTCGATCAGCACGGTGCGGAGGCGCCTTTTCGCCGGTGCGAGGCTTGGTTCCCAGGTCATCGGGTCACCGCCGGGTGCGCGACGAGCGGGATGTCGTAGCGCATCCAGGACCGCATGGCGGTCGCGGTGTGGAGTCGGCCCGATCCGAGAGCGCGGTGTCCATCGAAGGCCCAGCCCGTCACCTCGAGGAAGCTTCCGACGCCTGTGCTGATGTCCATTTCCAGGTTGAGGAAGACGGGCCGTTTGGCGATCACGAAGCCCTGCCAGGTGCGGTCCCAGCGGAACAGCTGGCCGAAGTCCGGGTTGTCCCACACCAGGAGGCGATGGGTTCGGTGGGCTGCCCTGCAGTCGAGGATCCACAGGTCTGTGTGTGCTTCGCGGCCGGCGACTTCGGCTGGGGTGAGCGGCCGGGCCTGGATTTCCGCTCGTTTGCCGCAGTGCAGCATGCAGTCGGCTCTGCGGTTGCCGAACGGGATCTCGGTGGCCACGCCCCAGTCCTTGATCTCTTTGTGCCAGGGGGACTCGGTCACAGGGCGCTCGCGTAGCGGAGGAGTTCGGCGTCTTCCTCGTCCAGGCCGAGGGCCGGCGGGCCGACCTCGGCGAGGTAGTCGGCGAGGTTGAAGATGCCGGGAAGGCTGTCGATGCCGACGACGAGCCGGTCGTAGCGCTTGAACAGGGCGAGCATGCGGTTGCCGCGGGCCCGGTGTTCTTTGGCGCCTTGGGCTGATTCCTTGGCCGCGCGGTCGAGTCGGTCGGCCTCCATGAACTCGCGCTCGGCAAGGGGAGGGAGGACTTCCATGACGCGGTCGAGGTCTTCCAGTACGAGCTGCTGGGCCGTCTTCTCCGTCAGCTCGCCGCCCTGGCCGATCAGGACCTTCGCCACGACGTTCTCGTCATCGGATCCGCCGCCGCCGAGGAAGGGGGGAACCTGGATGTCGTCAGGGCCTGCTGTTCCGCTCCCGCAGCCGGGGCTCACGCCGGTGGCCGCCCCGTCCGGTCCGGCGAGGGCGGCCTTGCGCAGCTCCTTGAGGACCTTGTGGAACGAGGTGGCGCACATCGATCTCACCGCGCGGTCGACGACCGGACCGTATTCGGGCGAGAGGACTTTGATCTTCGATCGGACGACACCTTGCATCCGGTTGAGCTGCTCGGCTTCGTTGCCGCCCTGGTGGATGCAGCGCAGGGCCTCCCGGTCGAGGACGTCGCGCACGGTGTTGGGGTAGCGGCCGGAGGCGTGAGGGAGGGGCACGGTTTCTACTTTCCGGTGAGGAGTCGGATGGTGCGGGGGCGCTTTTCCAGGACGCGGTCGGCCCAGGAGGCGACAGAGTCGCGGATGGATTCGACGGACTGCCACACGTCGGGGTCGTCGACGTGCGCGAAGTCGTCCGGCCCGAGGAGGAGGATTTCCCGGCATTTGTGGGCCAGGCCGAAGTAGCGGATGGTCCAGTCGGACCGCGGATCGCGCTCGTCGGAGGCGATCAGGTCACGGACCAGCTCTTCGTCAGGGTCAGGCGCGGGACGCATCTGCTCGCGCAGGTAGCGGGCGACGCCCGGGTCCTGGAGCGCTTCGCGCACGGCCGGGTTCCGCAGGACGGTCTGGAGGGCTTCAGGGGTTTTCGTCAGCTCGGCGACGACGGCTTCTCGGACGTCTTCGCGGCCGAGCCGGGCGGCGATCTCGTCCGCCATCGGGGTGCCGCAGTCTGCTGGGTCCGCCAGGCCCACGGCCCTGCAGTACTCCGCGGTATCGAGCACGGTCGGCCATCCCGACCTCTCGGCGCCGGACAGTCTCCCGAGCAGCAGTCCGACCCGGCGCGCGTGCTCGGCGGGGTCGGTGACGCAGGCCGTAACCACGCACGTCCACGGGACGTGAACGGCAGAAGCGGTGAGGCGTTCGCGGAGTCCCGCTCCCGCCAGCCGCGTCACCCGCAGGTACTTCTCCAAGGTGTGGGCCACATAGCCGAGTTGGCGTGCCAGCGGCTGAAGGGCGCCAGCCGTACCGAGGCCGGACTGCTCGACGATCTCGGCGCAGATGTCGCCGAGGCCGAAGCGTGCCGCGAGCTGCGTCCGTGACGCCTGGACGTCCTGTGCCGCGAACGCTCTCGCCCGGGTGAACTGCTCATCGGTGTAGCCGGGATCAGGGCTCCCGCCCGGCTCGATCCACACGTTCTCCATGGGCGAGGACGGTAGGAGTCCAGGACGTCCTCACCGTGCGAGATCCACCCGGACAGCCCCGCCCCGGACCGGCCCACGACCAAGATCTCGAAAACGTGGGTTAAGGCGGTTCCGCCTGCTCAGAGCGGTTTGACCTGGCCCGATCGGCGGCCCGAACCTGCCCTCCCGTGTAATCCGATCGTCGGAGGAGAGGCAATGGCAACCGCACAGAGGCGGCAACAACACAGCGCGGGTTATCCGTCGTTGGTCGAGGGCATTCCGGAGAGCGACTGGGCCCGTCTGCAGCTCGATGAGGACGATCTGCGGCTGATCGGCAACAAACGAGGCGAGCACAATCGACTCGGCTTCGCCGTGCAACTGACGGTCGTGCGCTACCAGGGCCGGTTCCAGACGGACATCGCGCGGATCCCGGACGACGTGGTGCTGCGCGTGGGCGAGCAGCTCGGCGTGGCAGACCCTCGCGCCGAGATCAGGCTCTACGCGGACAACCTCGCCACCGTCCAGGCACACGCCAGGGAGATCACGAACGAAGACGGCTGGGCCTCCTTCGCGGAAGGAAGGCCCCGGCTCGTCGCACATCTGGAAGCGCGGCTGGGCATCACCCCGGATGGCCCGCGGGCGATGACGCTCACCGCGTTGGCCTGGCTGCGAGAAAACCGGGTTCTGCTGCCCAGCCAGCCGACCGTGCGCGCTGTGGCGGTGGAGTGCTGCACCAGGGTCGAGGACGCTGTGGTGAAGAGACTCTGCGCGAAGCTGACCCAGTCCCAGATCCGCGTCATCGACCAGCTGATGGACGTACCCGCCGGTCAGCGCACGAGTCGGCTGGACCAGCTGCGCCGTGGTGTCGGTGTGCCCTCATGGACGAACTTCGCCAAGACGCTGTCCCGCGCGGAGGACGTCCGCGCTCTCGGGTTCGCGGGTGTGGACGTCTCCGACATCTCCGAGCGCAGACTCGCGCACCTGGCAGACCGCGCCATGACCGAGCGGGTGACCCGCCTCAAGCAGCAGAGCGGCAAGCGGGCCGCGGTGCTGGCGGCCGTCAAGCTCCTGGAGAAGACCGCCCTGGACGATGCCGTCGACATGCTCGACAAGCTGATCAGCGGCCACTTCATCGCCCGGCCCAAGAGGTGGGCCGACAAGGTCCTCATCGAGGCCTACCCGACGTTCGCTCCCGCCGGCACGCTGGCCGCCCACGCACTGCTCGCCGTACTGAAGCTGGTGGCGGAACACGTCGACCAGGAAACGGGCGAGATCACCGACCCTCACACCGACACCGACTCCACACGGGCGGCGCTCGAGACGGTCGCCGACCGGAACACCCTCACGCAGGCGGCCAAGACTTTCTTGGAGCACATGCCGGCCCCGGACTCCGACACCGACGAGGCCCGCCGTACCAGGGCAGTGGAGCAGTTCCCGGCCGTGCGCAAGCTCGTACCCGTCATGGTCGACGGAGTGCGTTTCGGCGCGACCCCCGCCGGGCTGCCGGCGCTCACCGCCCTCCATGCCCTGCCGCGCCTTTTGGACCGCGAGGAAGCCGGGTCGGACGACATCGACACCACCTTGTTGAAGGGCTCCTGGGCTCGCCTCGTGCTCGGTGATCCGGACATGTCCCCGGACACCGTGAACCTGCAGGCATATGCCCTGTGTGTCCTGGAGACCTTCTATCGGCAGTTGTGCAAGCGGGAGATCTTCGTGGAGGGATCCTTCCGCTGGTCAGACCTGCGCACGGCTCTGCTGTCGGGAGAGGAATGGGAACGTGTCCGCCTGAGCCTGCTCACCAGCCTCGGCTTGCCCGACAGCCCCGCCGCGTACCTCGATCAAGCCCGCACCGACCTGCACGCCGCCCTCACCGAGGTCGCGTCACGGCTCCCCGACGGGGCCCAAGTCCGCCTTGCTGACGGGAACTTGGATCTGCCGAAGGGCCAGACGACGCGCGCTTCCAAACTGAGCCGGCAGGTGGACAGCATGCTGCCCAGGGTGGAGCTGCCCCAGGTGGTGCTGGAGGTACTGCGCCGCACCGGCGGGATCGCCGCCTTCACCACCCGCAACGGCGAGTCCGCCCCTTACACCGAGTTCGAGCTGTCGGTGGCGGCCGTGCTGGTCGGACAGGGGTGCAACCTGGGGCTCGAAGCCGTCGCAAGCGACAAGGAAGCCCTGACACCCCGTCGGCTCGACGGCGTCAGCCGCACCTATGTCCGGGCCGAGACGATCGAGGCGCTGAACACCCTCATGCTCCAGGAACAGGGCGCCATTCCCGTCACCGAGCAGTGGAACGGGGGGCGGCTCGCCTCCGTGGACGGCCTGAACTTCGTCATCCCCACACCGCAGCCACCCGTGCGCGTCGCCCCCGAAGGGAAAACGGAACTCTCCTGGATGACCGTGCTGACCGAGCAGGCCATCCAGCTCTCCGGCCGAATGGTCAGCGGCCGCCCCAGTGCCGCGCTGGAGGCACTCAGCGCCTTCACCGCGCACCGAAGCCAGATCACCGCCCCCGACACGGGACACCCCGACGCCATCGTCGCCGAGGCCGGAACACACGAGGATCTCGTCTTCGGCCTCCTGACCCTGTCGGGCTACTCCTACCAGCCCGCCCCGCACCAGATCCGGGACACCAGGCTGTGGCGCATCGAGAGGTCGGCGGACTACGGCCCCCTCCAGGACGCGACGCGGCGGCATATCGACCTCGCGCTGATCGCCGAACACTGGGAAGACATCCTGCGTGTCATCGGCTCGATCCACTACGGCACGGTCAGCGCGCACACAGCCCTGCGGATCCTCACCCGCAACGGTGTGCCCACGAGCCTCGGCGCGGCGATCGCCGCCTTCGGACGCATCGCGAAGACGCGCCACCTGCTCCGCCTCTACGATAACCCCGACTTCCGGCGCCGGATCGAAGCCCAAAGCCGCCTTCACAAGGAGCGCCACGAACTCGCCAAGCGCATCTGCCACGGCACCGACGGGCCCTTCCCCGAGTACCACCCCGGCCTGGAAGACCAGCTCGGCGCTCTCGGTCTCGTCCTCAACGCCGTGGCCCTCTTCAACACCATCTACATCCAGAAAATCATCGACAAACTACGCGCCCAGGGCCAGGTCATCCCCGACAGCGAGATCCGCCAGCTCTCCCCGTTGATCTACCACCACATCAACATGCGCGGCCGCTTCCACTTCGAACTGACCACCGAGAGCACGTTCGTGATCCCCGACCCGGACTCCGTCTCCGCCTCCGGCGACACCTCCGCCAAGGGGCCCCACGCAGAAGACCGCTGAACAGCACCCTCCCCCGCGCACCCGAGCCGGCGCCTCCCGAAGGCGCCGGCTCACCCATGCCCGCCCACGACCACACGCCCCGCAGAACGCCGCTGATCTCACCAACGCCGCGTCAACCTCGCTCAGCCGTAGCCCGAAGAAACTCCCCGGGCGCCTCCCCGCTCACCTAACCAGAACCCCTGACCAGCCAAAATCTCCCTTAACCCATTTCTTAGAGATCTTGGTCTCCGGACGAACCGCTTTCTGTGCCCGATCAGCGGAACCCATGGCTCAAGCGCCTCGTGTGCCGCTCACTCACCACCCGCCTAACCGACCGCCGGGACTCACATCTCCACACCGCACCCACGAGGACTGACCGGTTCCGACCAGTTGAGAATTACGCGTTCAGGTATGTGGCAAATACTTTCGATTGCCGAGTCCTGCACGTACATCCACCCGGACAAGCTCGTCGAGGGCCGGTTTCGCGAGCACGAACTCGCCGACATCCTCCTGAGCGTCCCCGGCATCGGCGCAACCCTCGGCGCCGAGTTCCTCGCCGCTGTCGGCGGCGGCCTGGACGAGTTCGGCTCCCCGGACGCCCTGGCGGCCTTCGCCGGCGGCGCCCCGGCACCACGTGACTCGGCAAGGTCAGCGGCAATCTCCACCGGCCCAGCACCTATCACCGAAGGCTCCAGCGGGTCTTCTACACCTCCGCGCTCGTCAGCGTCCGCTACGACCCCAACTCGCGAAAGTTCTACGACCGTAAACGCGCCGAGGGCAAGAAGCACGTCCAGGCCGTCCTCGCCCTCGCCCGCCGACGCGTCAACGTCATCTGGGCACTGATCCGCGACCGGCGGCGCTACGAAGTCGCCCCGCCGGCCGCCGCAGCAGCTTGACAACAGCATTAGGAAGCATGGCAGGAAACAGACTCGGCCGCTCGACGCGCGCGGGCAGCCGCCGATCGAGCCGACGTCGAACTCGGCGAACGACGGCAGTCCCTCACCAGCG
The DNA here is from genome assembly GCF_053591955.1 of Streptomyces sp. NPDC002845. Lineage (NCBI taxonomy): Bacteria > Bacillati > Actinomycetota > Actinomycetes > Kitasatosporales > Streptomycetaceae > Streptomyces > Streptomyces sp. NPDC002845. The sequence goes on from NZ_JBSFUU010000074.1 coordinate 11,357, forward strand.
CAGTGGAGCACACGCAGGCTCTGGACCATACGGTGTCCGAGGCCCGGATCGCCTGAGGCGCGCACGTCCCGCAGGATGCCTGGCTCACGGACGACAGCACCCGGGAGCTGGCCGCGCCCTGGGCCGATCCTCAGATCACCCAGGCCCGTTCCGAGCTGTTCTTCGCCGCGCTCGACCTGCACCAGGCGTTCCTGCGATGCACCGCCAAGACCATGCGGGCCAATCTCATGGCCGCCATGGACGTGGTCACCGGCGGCGCGCCTGCCACACTCGCCGAGCCTGTCCGGCGCGCTGCCTGGCAGAGCCTGTTCCTGGTCGTCCCCGTGGTGTCGACGACCTTCGCCTCCCTGGACCGTGTGTTCGCCGGAGTCGGCCGCGGGGCGCTGGGCTGGCTGTTCATCGACGAAGCCGGGCAGGCCACTCCCCAGATGGCCGTGGGCGCGATGTGGCGCGCCCAGCACACGGTGGTGGTCGGCGACCCCCTCGAGCTGGAGCCGGTCGTGTCCCTGCCCTGGACCGCCCAGCAGGCGCTGCGGCGCGACTACGGCGTCGACGAGGAGTGGGTGCCGGGCCGCACCTCCGTCCAGCAACTGGCCGACCGTGGCAACCGATTCGGCACCACGTTGCCCGCCGAACTGCCCGACGGCTCGACCGAGGTCTGGGTCGGCGCGCCACTGCGTGTACATCGCCGCTGCGACGACCCCATGTTCACCATCAACAACGCCATCGCTTACGACGGCCTCATGGTCAACGGCACCCCCGACCGCGGTTCCTTCAGCTACCGGCCTGCCAGCTCGTGGGTGGACGTCGTCTCCAATCGGGCGGAAGGCCACTGGATCCCCGAGGAAGGCCGGGCGTTGCGGCAGATCTTGGAACGCCTCTCCACAACTGACGGCATCGATCCCACCAGGCACGTGTACGTCATCAGCCCCTTCCGCGCCGTCGTCGCCGGCGCCCGACAGGTCTGCTGCGGCCTGCTCCCCATGGACCGGGTCGGCACCGTCCACACCACCCAGGGCAAGGAAGCCGACGTCGTCATCCTGATCCTCGGCACGGACCCCGCCCGCCCCGGCGCCCGCGCCTGGGCCGCCTCCCGCCCCAACCTCCTCAACGTCGCCGCCAGCCGCGCCAAACGCCGCCTGTTCGTCATCGGCAACCGCGACGCCTGGCGCGACCAGCGCCACTTCACCACCCTCGCCGCCGAACTCCACCACCACGCCTGGCCCCCGGCCGGCACGTGACCGAGCTGGGCGCCGACAGGCCGACAGCAAGGTGGGTCGCCAGGTGCGATGCCATCGTTCCGCTCGGCGGGTGGCGGCAGGCCCTGTTCGCCGCTGACTGCATCCTGGGCGACTACTCCACCGCATCGGCGGGTAGGGCATTGCATGCCTGCCACCACTAAGGAGCGGGAATCCTGAAGTCGAACAAACACTCTAGGTGATAATGTCGTCACGCTCAGAGCTGAGCCTTCATCAGATGCTGGCACCTGGAGGAGACATGGCAAAGTGGGAAGCCGATCCCGAAGCGTCCTTCGCGCGGCGGCTGGGCAAGTCGTCTCTTGAGCTGGGGCAGACTTCCGGGAACACCGGCTGTCCTGACATGTGGGAGCTGGACAACGGAGATGTCGCGGTCATCGGTGCGGATCTGACCGCTTCCTACGAGGGGCGGCTTCCGGACGATGTACGGGTCGATCCGGGAGAGCGACTGGTCATCATCCCCCGGGCAACGATCCTCGCGGCCAAGGCGGACATCCCGGATGCGTAGTCCGCTACACGGTGCGGTGGGAGAGCGCATGGCGCTCAAGGACTACTACGCCGACTTCGAGAAGTACTTCTGGCACTGCGGCGATCTCGGATTCTGGAAGCTTGAGCGGCAGCAGACGTTCCAGGAACCCGGCTACGACAGCTGGGAGGCATTCTGGCGGGGCGACTGGGATGAGTCCCTGCGTTTACTCGAGGCGGGCCGCGCGGACATGGCGGAGTACCACCGCAAAGTCGAGCAGAACGGCTTCGTGGCCCGGCGGGCCCGCGTGGTCGAGGAACCGCTCAGCGACTACATGCAGTGGGAACTCCACGCACTGCGTATTCGCGACCAGTGCGGGGGTCCCATCCATGTCACTGACGCGTCCCAGGTGGCCCAGTACGAGCAAGACAGCCCGCTGCCTGAGATCTGCACCCTCGGAGACCAGGTGATGTATCAGGCGCTCTACGACGCGCGGGGCATCCTGGTGGCTGCGCTGAAATTTGTCGACCGCGAGCTCGTCCTGCGTTGCCGGGAGCTCATCGTGAGCGTCTACAACGCCGGTGAGCCCTTGGCACACTGGTTCAACGGACATGTGGCGCCCCTTCCGGCCCCGCAGCGCCAAGCGCCGAGATGAGAGAAGACATCCCAGGACACGTCAACCGGTTCGACGGCTCGGCTTCGGCACACACGGTCGTGCAGGCTGGCGAGGTCAGTGGCGGGGTGCATTTTCATCACCAGGTGCCGCTGCCCGCGCCTGTCATCGTGCCGCATCAGTTACGCAGCTCCGTACGTCACTTCGTCAACAGATCCGAGGAGCGGGCTCGCCTCAGCAGCCTTGTGGCAGACCGCCATGACGAGCCGCACGCGGTGCGCGTAGCGGCTATCACCGGGACTGCCGGAGTCGGCAAGACCTCGCTGGCACTGCACTGGGCACACAGCATCCGGTCGCACTTCCCAGGTGGTGAGCTCTACGCCAATCTGCGGGGCTACACTGCGGGCCCCCCTGCTACACCGCAGGAAGTACTGGGCCGTTTCCTGGAGGACCTCGGCGTCCCCGCCACACATGTGCCGTCCGAACCGGAACGCCGGGAGACAATGTTCCGGTCGCTGCTCGCCGAGCGCCGCATGCTGCTCCTACTCGACAATGCCGCGGATAGTTCACAGGTCCGCCCGCTGCTGCCAGCCACCTCCGGTTGCCTCGTCGTGGTGACCAGCCGGGATGACCTGTCCGGCCTGGTCCGCCAGGAGGGCGCACTACGCCTGGACGTCACAACGTTCCCCACGACGGACGCCGTAGAGCTGCTGAGTGCCGCCACCGCCGAGTACCGAACAAGCGACCATCGGGGAGACTTGGCGACGCTGGCCCGACTGTGCGCGGGACTGCCTTTGGCGCTGTGTATCGCCGCCGAACGCGCGGCGGGCTGGCCATCCATGCCGCTCGGCGAGCTGATCGACGACCTGCGCGACGAATCGGCCCGGTGGAGCGTTCTGACAACCGAGGCTGAGGAGGGGTCCGACGCGATGCGCAGCGTTTTCGAGTGGTCTTACCGAGCGCTGTCCGGCCCCGCGGCCCAGCTGTTCCGACGGCTCGGCCTGCACCCTGGCAACGAGTTCGGCCTGCCCGCCGCCGTGAGCCTGGCCGGGAGCGGTCCGGCCCACGTACGGGGCCTGTTGGACACGTTGGTGCGAGCCCATCTGCTGGAGCGGCGCCCCGCCGGTCGCTACGAGTTCCATGACCTGCTGCGGGCCTATGCTGCGGAGCAGGTCCGGAGGGAGGAGAGCGAGAGGGAGCGGACTGAGATCCTCAGGCGCTGTCTCGGCTGGTACCTCCACACCGCGTACGCGGCGCAGTGCGCCATGGCGCCGTTCGACCGTTATGACCTGGACGACCGGATCCCCGCACCCGCCACGGCCCTCTGCTTCGAGAACTACCAGTCCGCGTTCGACTGGTACCGCGCGGAGAGCGCCAACCTGGTCACCGCCACTCGCGCCGCCGCTGATGCCGGATTCCCGGAGATCGCGTGGCGATTGGCCGTGGTGCTGCGGGCCGTCTACATGCATCAGAACGCCTTCGATGATTGGGAGGCGACTGCCCGGATCGGCGTCGAGGCCGCAGCGCGCACCGGAGAGCAGCATGGTGAGGCGGAGGCGCTCGAATCTTTGGGCAAGGCTGCCTTCCAGGCATTGCACCTTGATGAGGCGGAGGAGCATCACCGCGCCTCGCTGGCCCTTCGCCGGCGCATCGGCGACCGCCGTGGCATGGCGGTGTCCATCAACGCGCTCGGACTGCTCGGACTGCGTCGGCGACGGCTCGACGAGGCCAAGGCGCACTTCACGGACGGCGCAGAGATCTTCCGTGAACTGGGCGACCGCCGATGGACGGCATTGGTGCGGAGCAACCTCGCGGAGACGCTGTGCGAACTCGGCCAGGGTGAGGAGGCCCGGACCCTCATCGAGCAGGTGCTGGACGACTTCCGCCAACTTGGTGACCGCGCTTGCGAGGGCAATGCTCTGTGCCTGCTGAGCTGGGCACAGCGCACATCAGGCGAGCCCGAAGCGGCTGCCCACTCGATCCGCGATGCCTTGTCGATCGCTGATGACGAGAACAACCAGGTATGGCAGGGGCATTGGGGGACCGAAGCGGCACGAGTCGAGAGTGCACTCGGGAATCCTGAAGAAGCCCTCCGCCTGTTCCAGAGGTACGCCGCCGTTCAGCAGAAGCTCGGTGATGCGTCCCGGGAGGCTGCCGCACTGGACGGGGCGGGCGGGGCATGCCAGTCGCTCGGACGCTTCGAGGAGGCAGCAGAGCTGCACCGACGCGCCGCGGATACCTACCGCCAACTGGACTCCCCCTGGCAGCTCGTCCGTGCCCAGGCACATCTGGCCGACGCGCTGACGTCCCTGGGCGATCACGCATCGGCACGCGCTGCCCGAAGGGAATCGCTGCACCTTCTCGATTCGTTCGACGATCCCAGAGCTATCACGCTCACAGAGAAGGTGGCACAGTGCCTGAGTGATGACGGCAGATAGCTAATCGTCAGCCGCTACGGGCTCCGAAGCCGTAATCCATACGGGCGCGTCGGCGCAGTCCAGACGGATTCCGTCGACTGGGGTGAGGCTGGTCCGCAGGACCTTTAGCCGACGACCGTTGACCGTTGCCGTAGGGCCGAGGTTCGGGCCCATGAAATGGAACGTCCGCACCTGGTTGTGGACCTGGCGCGCGGTCATTGTAGTGTCGACTGCGAAGAACTCCGGTTCCATCAACCCCGCATAACTGACGCCGTCGGCGGACTGCGGTTCGCCTTCCCACGGGTCTCGCACCCGGCTCAAGGCAATGCCCAGCTGTCGGCACAGCACGGGGGACAGATCAGTCCACAGGCTCCGGGGAGTCACATCGTCCGGCAGCGGAACGCCGCCTTGCTGGGCCAGCACCGGGCCGGTGTCGAATTCCTCCTCCATACGGTGAACTGTCACGCCCAGGTCCGCGTCGCCATTGCGGATCGCCCAGAGCACTGGGGCCGGCCCGCGGTATTTGGGCAGGAGCGAGGAGTGAATGTTGAGCACGCCGTAGCGCGGGATCTGCAGTACAGAGCGTGGCAACCGCCACGAAAATCCATAGCAGACAAGCAGGTCAAGATCATAACCGCGTAACGAAGCACCCAGTCCCTCGGAACTGCCCGGCAGTAGTAGGTCAACGCCAGCTGGCAGTGCTGCGGTGATCTCGCCTGCAACGCGTGCCGCGCCCTCGTCCGTGGGCTTGCGGGGGCGCATCGAACGGGAGAACGCGTAGACGACCGGGTCATGGCCCGCTACGGCGCACGTTTCGTGCACAGCGGCGAACTCTGCCGCACCGAAGGAGATCAAGCCGATACGCATGCCGTCCGCCATGGGCAGGATCCTAGTGGGACGTGCCCCACTCGCGAGCCGCGGTTCGACCTTTCGACCCCGGCTATGGGCTCCTCCCGGCGATACCCAGGCGCCGCGTGGTGTCTTACGGTATGGGTGGCGACAAAGGACGGGAACGACAGGCGAGAGGTTGCGAAGCGGCTTGCAAAACGGTAGGGGGATCATCGCCGCGAGCCGCGAGCCGCGAGCCGCGAGCCGCGAGCCGCGAGCCGCGAGCCGCGAGCCTGCTTATCGTGCCCATCCGCCGCTGACCGACCACGGACTGCCCGTAGTCGTTCGGGGTGGCCGTGAGCGCTAATGTCGGCTCGCATCTGCGGGACCTCCGGACTCCGGTAGGACAGGACGCCCACCGGTGGAACACGTTCCGCAGTGAGAAGACCCTTGTCGTAGCAGCCCGTACCGTGACTTCGACCGTACGGGTTCTGGAGTCGCTCCCGGCACTGCTTCGCAGGGACACCAGGGTCAGCGTCGTCTTCGCCCATGACCACACGTCCGCGTTCAACGACGGAGTCCTCGAACTGCTCCGGGACGTCGGCTGCCGGGTCATGCCCTGGTCGCAGCTCGACACCATCACACCCGACCTCATTCTCTCCGCCAGCGAGAACATCGACCTGCCCGCAGGTGACTGCCCCGTGCTCGTCCTGCCGCACGGTGTGGGCTTCCAGAAACTCGTTCCGGACTCCCGCACCGCGCGGACCCGGCTGTCGGGTGCCGTGCCGGACGCGCTTCTCGATGCCGGACGCACATGGATCGCGGTCTCCCATCCGGATCAGGAACGACAGTTGCTCGCTGCGCACCCGCAAGTGCGCGGCCGCACGGTACTCATCGGAGATCCGTGCTTCGACGAACTGTCCGCCAGCCTCCCGGACGCCGTTTCGTACAAACGCGCGTTGGGAGTCTCGGACGACAAGCGGCTCATCGTGCTCAGCTCCACCTGGGGCCCGACATCGCTGCTCGGCCGGGACCCGGGCCTCCCTGCACGGGCGCTCGCCGAGCTGCCGTACGATGAATACCAATTTGCGGCAATTATCCACCCTAACGTGTGGTCGGCGCACGGCTCATGGCAGATCCGTGCCGTTCTGGCCGATGCGCTGGAGGCGGGCCTTTTGCTCATGCCGACCGTCCACGCCTGGCGATCGGCGCTGGTCGCAGCCCAGGCCGTCATCGGAGACCATGGGTCCGTCACCCTGTACGGGGCCGCCCTGGGCAAGCCAGTGCTCCTTGCCACGTTCGGTGACGATTCGGTGCCGGGCACGGCGATGGCCACGCTCGGACAGACCGCGCCCCGTCTCAGCCCCCACAAGGACCTACGGGTGCAGATCGAGTCCGTCGTCGCAGACCACACCCCCGGTCTCTACTCCCAGGTCTCCCAACTCGCCTTCGCTGCACCTGGTCGAGCGCTCGCGAGGCTGCGTACTGTCCTGTACAGCCTGATGAAGCTCGCGGAGCCCACGCCGACCGCGCCGCCCGTACTTGCGTTGCCTCGTCCGGGCACACCGGAAGGAACCACCGTTACTTCTTGGACGGTGGAGAGCTCGGCCACGTCCAATGGAGCCGGGCAGTCGGTGATCACCGTTCGCCGCCACCCCGCAGCCGTCTCCAGAACGTGCGACGAGGGAACGGAGGCGTTCCGACACCTCGCCTGTGACGAGGAGGAGCGGGATCGCCAGCTGGCCGAGAGCGCCTCGGTCGTCGTGCACCGCCACCACATGGCGAACACGGTCAGTGCTCTTTCCTGGATCCGGGACACGCTGAGCCGATTTCCCGGCTGTCGACTCGCCACCGCGGCGCTGGGAGGGAACCGTTGTCTGGTGGGACTGCGCGACGGGCGGATTGTGGAGACCACGGTCACGGGACCCACGGTCGACCCTGGGCTACCCGCTGCCGTCGTCTACACATGCTTGCGCGAGGGCCTGCCGCTGGACGAGTCCCTGGTGACGCTACGCGTCGGCGATGTCATGAAGGAGGACGTCGGGCTTCGGTTGAGGCGCTTTCTGCCCGCCGCCTCGGGGCGCTGAGGTAAGCGGTCAGCCGATTCCGTCCAGCAGATCGAGTCGTTCCCGCAGTTTGGCCGCCTCCAGGCTTCCGCCTGTCTTGTAGATCTCGTAGGCCTGGCGGAGATGCTCCCGTACGGTCTCCAGGGCTCCGCCGGTGCGCTGAATGATGTCAGCGAGCAGGACCAGGGCCTGCGCCTCGTAGTGGCTCGCCTTCGTCTCACGCAACGCGTCTGCTGCCTCGCCGAGCACGCGCATCGCCGTGTCCTGGTCGTCCAGATGGTCATGGACGGCCCCGATCGCAGCCAGTGCCCTGGCAGCCATCCGCTTGTCGTTGCGGGCCAGCAGGTCGTGGTGGGCCCGGCGGAGTGTGTCCAGTGCCTGCTCGTGGTGGCCGGCGGCGTCCTGCGCACAGCCGAGGAAGTAGGTAGCAATGGCCACCCCTCGCCATTCCCCGGCTTCGATGTTGAGCTCGACGGACTGCCGGTACGCCTCCACCGCACGGGCGGCGTCGAAGCGGTCCCAGTAGCGTCCGAAGAACTCCTGCACAGAAGCCTGCAGTGCGGTGTGCCCCGACACCTCGGCGCAGGCGACTGCCTTCTCCAGCTCTGCCCGTGCCCTCTCGTACCGTTCAAGGTCCATGAGCGGCCTCGACAATAGGCTGCGCAACCGGCCCTCCGCGGCTGGCACCACTGCCTTGGCCGCTGCCGTCACGCCCAGTTCCAGGGACTCTGTCCATTCCTCCAGATACCTGCGGTGCAGGAACAGGACCGTGAAGCATTCCGCCAGTTGCCATACGTACGCGTGGAGCCCGAGCCGTGACGCATCCCGTAGAACGGCCAGGATATTGGCGCACTCGGCTTCCAGCCAGGCCAGCGGATCCGGTCCGCCGTCCATGGCGAAGGGGTCTGGCACACCTCGCTGGAGGCCCGCCAAGTCCCCGATCCTGAGCCGGTCCTCTCTGATGGAACGGTCGGCGAAAGCAGTGAGGGCCAAGTAGTGGGTGGCCACGCGCTCCACCACGGCCAGCTGGCCGACCTCAGGGTCCTGCGCGGCTGCTCCGGTCGCGCGCTCGCGTGCGTGGAGGCGCACTAGGTCGTGCAAGCGGAAGCGGCCATCTTCGGTCACATCAACAAGACTGGCTTCCTCCAGGACCTCCAAAAGCCCATCTGTCTGTGCCGTGTCGAGATGCGCAGCAACAGCAGCCGTGCCGGCGTCGAAGGTACGGCCCGAGATCCAGCCCAGGGCTTGGTACAGGCGCGCTGCATCGAGCGGGAGTGCCCGGTAAACGAGCTCGAGCGCTGCGGCCACGGAGTGTTCTCCTCGCAGAGACAGCCCTCGCAGGCGTCGGGATTCATCGGCCAGTTCCTCGGCGAGTCGGCTCATCGTGATCCGCTTGCTGTTCAGGAAGCGAGCCGCCACCAGGTGCAGCGCCTTCGGCAGGCCCGCACAGAACACGACGAGTCGTTCGGCAGCGTCACGCTCCGCCTCCACAGCCTCTTCACCACACCGTTGTGCCAGCAACCGAAGCCCACTGTCCATGCCCAACGGTTCGAGGTACAGCGGGCGGGCGCCGTCCAGACTCAGCTCCCCCAGCCTGATGTTGCTGGTAACCAGCAGCACGCTACCGGGCCCTTTCGGCACCAGCGGCAGCACCTGGGCAGGCTCGTCGACATCGTCGAGCACGACGAGGATCCGGCGGCCGGCAGAGCGGGTCCGGAAGAGCGCGGTCAGGTCCTCAAGGGACTTCGGCAAGAACGCGTCGCGTACCCCGAGGCTCTTCAGGCACGCTGTGACCGCTGCCGACACGGCGCCACCCTTCTTCCGACGCAGTTTGGCGTAGTCAATGAAGAGCTGTCCGTCCGGAAAGCGGTCCTGCACCGTGCCAGCCCACCGGCAGACCAGCGTGGTCTTGCCGACACCGGGCATGCCGGAGACCACGCTGAAGCCGATGCCGGAGGAATCAGGCGTGGCATCGGCCAGACCCGAGTCCAGGAACGACAGCGCATCCGTGTGGTTGACGTACCGCCCGGGCAGCGGTGGCATCTGATCAGGACGGGACAGCGGATCATCGAGCGGTGCCGAATGGACGTGGAACGTGATGCCGCCATGGACCTCCCGGGCCTGAACGACCGGTCCGTCGACGTTCCCGGACAGCTCGTTCCTGACCTGCGATCCTCGGGGCACGCCCTCAGGACCCTCGCTCCTCACTGTCCTCCAGCCCCCTGCTCGGGCGAAACTCGTTCGGGACTGCCGAAGGTCAGGCCAGAGAAGTGCTGCCCCTGGATGACCGGGCCGTTCTGCACGCCCCCGCTGATGCTGTTGTGCACGGAAGCGCCGTGTTTATCATCGATACTCGGTTCCAACTCGGCGAGCAAACTCCGCAGTTCTTCGGCAGCTTGGGGGTCGGCCTGCAGAACGCGACGCAGTCGCGTCCGCCATTCGGCCTCGATGTCCGCTCCGGCGAGTTCGTCCTGGGCAGCACGAGCTGCCACGAGTTCCTGTTGAGACCGTCCCAGTTCCTCCACAGCGAGTCCCTCGCCCCCACCACGTGCGAAGAATCGAGCGACTCGATCCCTCGCCTGTGTCCAGGTCTCCGAAACCATCAGCCCGACAAGTGTCGTGGCCCCGGATACTGCAAGAGCTGTCAACTCAGCTTCCACAGAGTCACTCCCCCATGAGTACGGACTTCGGCACGAAATTCGTTACGGCTTCAGATCTGAGACAGAGTCAGGCAGCCGCGGGCGACGATTTACATCCCACATCTGCTTCATCAGATCGAAGCCATCCTGGGCCGAGATGTGCCCGTCGCCGACCGCAAGACGAACCATGTCGACCGTCTCCGCAGTCGTGATGCCCTGTCGCTGGGCGTAGCGCAGGGACTCCCGGTCGTCCGAGATCCACCAGGAGCCGGCGAAATCGTCCCAGTTCTTGATGATGTAGAGCGTTTCGGCCTCACCAAGGTGCTGGAGGAGCCTCTCGGGAGTACCGCCGAACACGGCGCTCCGCTCATCGAAAACCTTGTCGATGTCCTCTGCAGTCGTGATCCGGATGGCCTCTCCCAGCCACCCCTGCCGTTCGAGGCTGCTCAAAGCAGGGATCCATCTCGCCGAGCTCTGGGCCTCGTTGGCGACGGCGGCCGTCCATCTACCTCGGCCGTCTAAGGCTGCACGCAAGAGATCAAGGCGGTCGACAGCGGCGAAGTTGCACAGGACCGTATTGTCAGGGAAGAGGAACTCGCTCATGACTCACCACCGGCTGCCTGTTCCTCGAGCCTGCGGCTGAGCTCGTCGACATCCACCCCGATCAGGCTGGCGTACGGTCGAAGCGTGGCCCGGCCAGCATCGTAGGCCGCGCGCGTATCACGTAGAAGTGGGCCTGGGAGCCTACGCGTTGTCGATTCGGCTGATCGCCGCTCGAACTCCTTACCCCGGCCGATGAGGTCAGCCGCCTCCTTGGCAGACATGCGCTTGTAGCGGTCGCAGGTACCTGCGTCGATGATTCGTAGGCGAAGCAGCCGGTAGGCGAGCGCTTCGGGTGTCACCATCAGCCGACTGGCCAGGGCAGCGTGATCAGCTTGGGTCAGGCTGCCACGGCGCGCGATGTCTTCTCGTAGGAGAGGTTCTGGCATGAGGAACGCGGATGCGAAGGCGTTGGCACGTTGTTCGCTCGGCGCCTTCTTCTGGGCCGGGTCGAAGATGTCTCGGTCGAGGTGGACTTCTTGATCGTCCTCAGCAAGAAGGTGCCCCAGTTCATGGGCGAGCGTGAAGCGCTGACGCGCCGGATTCGAGGTGGTGGCCAGGAGAATCAGCTTGGCTTCGCTGGTTGCCGTGGCAAGGCCATCGAAACCTTCACCAAGTTCCTCGACAGCCACTTCGACACCGAAGACCTCTTCGAGGACCTCCGCCAGATCGCCGTCCCATGCCGAACGGCCCGCGCCGACTACTGCAACGTGGGCCTTGCGGGCCAGCCTCTCTCCTTGGTCGGAGTAGCTTCCCTCGCTCAGACTCACGGATACAGGCTGCCAGGGCAGGGGATAACCGATGCCTGCCAGGTCCGCACGCCGCGAGGTGTACCGGCGGGCCGCTGCAACGGCCTCACCGGCCTGCCCTGTGGTCGTCCTGCCCGCCACTGCCAGTGGAGGCTCTGCACCGGTGATCAGCCACTTCACGGAGACATCGCACACCTGCGCGATGCGCGCGACTTCCACGGTCGAGAACCCTCGTGGACCGTCGAGGGAATCGGTGAGCTGGGTTTCGGCCAAGCCGATCTGCTGAGCGAAGTCAGCGCGGCTCATACCTGACTTCTCAATCAGGCTCAGGACTCGGTCGGGAATGCTGGACACCGCTAGGACAGTAGTCGGCTCGTTGCGCACTGCACAAGGAGTGACAGCAGGTGCTGTGATGTTTCAAGTCACCTGATGAGCAGGGTTTTTGACTCACCGACTGACCCTCAGCAGCAGCTGCAGAACCCCTGGGCTTCTACCGGCCTACCCCTCCTGTACTCGTTCGTACAGGATTCCCTCCACTTCACGCATCTCGCGCTCGACGGTCTCCGTGAGATTCGCGTTGTCGATCACGACTCCAAACTCGACGTTGCTGTTCTCCGCGCTCCAAGAGAAGTTCGCGCTGGTCACCAGGAGCAGGTGGTGATCGATGGCAAGGAACTTGGCGTGATTGCGGACGTACGTGCCGTCGAACGTCTTGGTGCGCCACACCTCGGCCGGCTTGAGATGCTGGCCGACCTCGGAGGTCGTCGGCGCTCGGACGACACCTGGGTCGTCTGCCGCACGGGTGTCGAGGTAAACCCGTACGGCGACTTCGGAGCGCTGTGCGACGTCCTGGAGAGCGGTCCACAAGCCAGAAGTTCGCTGGAAGTTGAAGGTGGAGCAGGTCACCGCAAGGCGCGCGTTGGCGATCAGATAGGGCACGGACGTAGTGAGTGGCCCGCTCCGGGCGAGGTGACCAGGCATCGTCCACAATGGTGTGAGCGTGGTCGGTAGCGTCCGTGCCCCCTCTATCGCCCGGAGCAGGGCAATGCGCTGGGCCTCCACCCCAGGGCCTCCGCCAGCCGCCGCCAGGAATCTCCTCGCCTCAACTCGTCGGGCTGGGGCAACCGCTTTGAGGGCAGCGGTGAGCGTGTCGCCGTCCGCGAGCCTGTCTGCGACGCCCTTGGCCTCACTGCGAGTGAGGAGTCTGCCCAGGAGCAGAGCAGCCTGGGCGTCACTCATCGGCTGAGAAGTATCCGAGGTTGCTGCCGGGCAGGTCGATCAGGAAGCGACGGTCGAGGAACCGGTTCGCCCGTTCGCAGGAGGTCTCCGAGGCCATGACGCAGCAGTGGCAGGCGGCGCCGTGGAGAAAGTCCTCCGGGGGCTGCGGGGTGCGCATTGCGCAGATTGGGTCGGAGGAGCAGCGCTGTGCCTTGCGCAGGGCGTCGGCTACGACGCGCTGCAGCCGCTCAGGATCGCTGAGCTGAACGAGGCCGCCCAGGGTTCCGTCGCTGTCGGAGGCCGTGGTGCAGATGAGCAAGCCAGCCGCGGGCTCCCGGTTTTCGGCGGGCCAGGCATACAAGCGCTCGCTGAGGCTGGCAGCCGAATAGCCGCAGCTGAGGGCGAGTTCTCGGATCAGAGTGTGGGCAAAGGTGTGGATCAGCCAGTAACGCGGGGGCTTGAGCCTGCTGTTGGCTTTGACCTTCTCGGCAGTCTCCGAGAAGCGACGGTTGAAGTTCCGCTCATGGGCTGCGCGATGAGCCTCCCATATGTCGGACTTGAGGATGCGCTCCTCCCAGGCGGTGACGGAGTCCTCGTCGAGCTGCAGGAAGAGGCCCTCGCCGCGGTCCTCGGTCGCCACTGTCCACGAGGGACGGCGGGTTCTGGTGAGGGGTGCCAAGCGGCTCTGCAGGTCTCCGGCGCGGTCCATGGCATCGATCCGTGTGAACCCGACGAGCGCATTGACCTTACGGAGCTTCTCCACGGCGAGGACACGGGTGATCTCTGGCCTGAGCTCGGGGCCGCGTTGCCTCGTGGCCAGCGTGAGACCGCTCTTGGGGTCTTCAACTCGAGAACCATTGATATCGAGCAGCAGGTAGCGCCATTCGGGCACGAGCAGGTCGACCGGGTCCCAGTCACTGAACCGTTCCGCGTGCTCCTCCTCCGTGGGCTGGGGAGCACAGGCAGCCTCGACCACTGCAGCGAGTTCGGAATCCGACAGTCCAGTGACGTCCACCCGATCCACGAGCAAGTCCCGAATCATGTCGAGATGATCCCGATACTTGACGAGGCGCTCCCCCAGTGTGGTGCGGATCCGATCGGCCAGGTCACTTTCCTGCTCTTGCTGAGACTCCGGCATGACAATGATCGAGTAGGTGGCGGGAAACCACAGGTTGGAGGCACCCACCAGCATCAGGCGCGTCTGGTGCCGACAGCCCCGGTGATCGAAGGCATCCAGGTGCGGATGACGCCCGCGACACTTCGGCAGCTTCTTCTTGCCGGCCTCGCCCTGGGCCTCGTTCATCGGCCTGCGCATCCCACAGGACTCACAGCGGATGACGGCCGAGGCGCCTTTACCAACGGTGTGGTCGGTCATCTTGAGGACCGGAAGCTCTGCATTGGCGCACTGCTGGCCGTGGTGAACCCACAGGTCGTACGGGAACTCGTCCAGGTGCCCGTCGGCGCACGCCAGGAGGTAGCGCGCGGGCACTGCGGGGCGGCGCATCGGCCGTCTGTTCCGGTTGCCGGAACGGCCCGTGCACTTCGTGTGCTCGAACGTGGCCAGGTCTGTACGGAATGGATGAGTGTTCTTGTAGTCAAACTGCGAGAGCTTTCCCAGCAGGTCACAACCCGTGCACCGCAACCACTGCGGAAAGACCCGGGCCGGCACTCCGAGGTCATTGCCCTCAGCAGACCGGCTGTGCTTCTTCGGTTGCCAAGGGTGTGGCCGGAGCTCCACGTCGTTCGACCTGAGCGCCATCCGTACGACGCCCTTCAGCCTCGGTGCGTGGATGACCGGTGGCAGCGAATCGCGTCTGCGCCAGATGCGTTCCCAGTCATCAAGACCGGTGGACATGATCGTGAACTGCGGAAGGTCCATGATCGAACCGGGGCCGTAGGTGTACAGAAGGGAGGAAGGCCTGGCCGAGCCGACCTTGGCCCGGTTGTGCTTGGCCTGGCGCTCCGCTTCCTCATCCAGGTCGCCCAGCGGGTCGACCGCCCTGTTCGCGTCGTAGACGAAGCGACCGTCGTCAGTCACGAGCTCTCCTCCCGCATCTCCCACTGGGGCGCAGTCATGGGCTCGATATACACGAGTCGTTCCTTGATAGGGCTGACCAGCAGGTTGATCTCGGGCTGTACTTCGCGCATCGAGTTGGGAACGACGAACGGCGGAGCGTCCTGGCTGTAACGGCCGGCCTTGGCATCCTCGGCGCTCATCATGAGCGCCTCGTGCTGAGAGTCGTCGAGTACCTTCTCGTAGACCAGCGACTTGCGGTTGACCATGAGATGGCTGCGGCGCTTGCTCCACTGGTCGAGTCGGTTAGTCAATAGCTCCCATGCCCGTTCGGCCGCGGCCTCGTCCCCGGCCTTGGCAATCCTCCGTGCCAGCGCGTCAACGAGATCCACAGCGAATTGGCGCTCGGTCTCGATCCGGTCGGCTCCGGACTCCGGGGACAGGCTCTGCGTCCGGACCGCTTGGCGAACGCGGGCCGCGCTGACCAGAACACCGTCCAGGCCACGCTCGAGCGACGTCACCGAGAACGGGGTGACGGACAGTGCTTCGACCTGGGCGTAGAACGTCTCGTGGTAGTGGCGGAATTGTTCGAAGTGCGCCAGGTCTCGGGGCCTGGCCCAGTTGCCGAGCGCCACGACCAGTCCGGGGCGGTCTCCGTCACGGCCGACACGCGAGGAGGCCTGGATGTACTCGGCGGTGTTCTTCGGCTGACCGACCACCAGCATCAGTCCGAGCCTGGTTACGTCCACACCAACCTGGAGCATGGAGGTCGCGAGCACGACGTCGTACGGGTTCACGTCCCTCTCGGGTGTACGGGCCTTGTTGTCTCTCAGGGCACGCAAGTTCCGTTTTCCGGCGGTGGAGTCGAAGTCGGGATCGAACCTGACGGCCATCCGGTCAAGGGTGGAGGTGATGTCCGCGCTGGCCACGCGGGAGGTCAGCTCAGCGACATGCAAGGCACCGAAGTTGGTGCCTGTACGGCTGGGCAGCCTGGACCAGGGGCGGCGCTTGGCAAGTGCCGTCTGGATGTCGTCGCCCATGTACCGGGCCATACCGGCCAGTTCCCGGGTCGCGCTGAAGTAGCCGACCAGGGTCATGTACGGATCCGCGGATTTGCCCGAGCGGTCAAGCAGCAACTGGCCGCCTGCCATGAGAACTTCGGCAACGCGGATCTCGGCCGTGGTGAGCCGTACGCCGGTCGTGCTGATCCCGATGTAGCGGCGTCCGGGAGCCTCTTTCGAGACATCGATCTCCTTGGAGAAGAAGGTGTTACCGGCGTCGAGAACCTGCGGCGGGAAGATGGTGGTGCCCCGCCCGTACAGTGCCGTCACCTGATCCGCAGCATTGCGGGCAGTCGCCGTGGAAGCGACCAGCAGAGGGCGCACAGGACGTCCGTCCTCGGTCTGCCAGTGCGTCATCACGTCGATTGCCACTTCAAACAGGCCGACCGTCGTACCGAGAGCTCCGGTGATCAGGTGCAGCTCGTCCTGGATGATCAGGTCCGGGGGCCGCAGTCGGGGCACAGAGTGCACTGAGGCGGCCGGCATGCCGTCCTTCTTCGGATGCTTGCTGCCGTCCTTGATCGAGCACTGTGAGTAGTCGGGGTGGACGAAGTCGTGTCGCTCGCAGCGCCGCGAAACGTACCCGAACAGCGAGGCTGCCTCTCCCTCACGAGCCAGGCGGGCGAACTTGTCCACTGTCGCGATCACGAAGGCAGGGACGAGGCGGTAGATCTCTTCGTCGACGGTCAGGACAGGCAGCCCTTCGTCGATCTCCCCACCGTCCGCGAAGGGGCAGTCCGCGAGCTCATCACCGCAGTACACATACACCCGGCGTCGGGCCTCATCGGCCCGGACGTTCCGCGCCTCGATGGGAGTACCGCACCAGGGGCAGCGCTGAACCTGCAGCACCGTCAGGCGAAAGCCATGCCCCTGATTGGCCCTCTCCAGCTGTTTGGCGGCCTCGTCATATCGCTTGGGGCTCACGTCCGTGCCGACCCACAACCCGATCCGGAACGGCTCATCGCCCCAGATCTCCGGTTCCTGCATACGTGCCCGTTCCGCCGCGCACACCAGAGCGGTGGCTCGCTGGAACTGTTGAGCGGTGAGCAGCCGAAGCGTGTATCGCATCAGCACAGCCACGCCGGAACGGCCGTCCAGTGGACCATCAAAGGCGTCCACTATGCCTTGGCGCCGCCGCACGGCAAAGGTGTACGCGGCGAGTCCTAGGTATGCCTCTGTCTTGCCACCACCGGTCGGGAAGAACAGCAGCTGGGCGTTGGCAAGGTCACTTGATCTCTTGTCGGCTGCCGGGTCGAACAGCAGCGGCAACTGCATCAAGATGAAGGCGATCTGGAAGGTTCGCCAGGAGTGAGCTCTGACGCCCTCGGCTTCAATGATCGCGCTGATGGCCTCGTCGATGGTCTCCCGGCTCTCCTCGCTCTGTCCGGCGCGCCGCTGAGCCACCTGGGACTGAACGCGCTGGTCAGCCATCACTCGGTTCATGAATCGGAAGCAGCGCAAGGCTTCAGCAGAGTTCTCCCCGTCGGCCAGCAGGAACTCCAGGCCCTCCCTGAGCTGCTTCTGTACCTGGCGTGCGTCGGCGACGGCTTCAAGCCCTTCCGGGCTCAGGTGGTCCGGGAGCTCACGAGCACGCTGCTCCTCGGCGTCCAGCCAGGTGGCATAGCCCTCGACGATGGGCTCCAGACCAGCACGCAGTTCAGCTGGGGTTGCCACTTCCAGCGCCCGCATGTCGAGCATGGCAGAGCTGATTTCCTCGGCTGCTGTCTGCGGTGTCTCGGCAACCGGCAGCCACGAAGTCCGGACCTCGGAGGCACGGCGAGTGCCCTTGACTTCCGTCCAGTCCACCGAGCACGTCCGCCCCACCGCGAACTCCAGTCGGTTCCTGTACTGCAGCCGCAGTCGACGCATCTCGTCGTCCTGCTCCTCGTGGGTGTCCAGGAGTACGTCGTTCACCGGCAAGAACACGGGTGCCCCGTCCAACGCCCTGGCGGTCAGCTGTGTCTGGTAGAGCCACGCTTCCACTGGAATCTGGCGTGGAGTCTCTTTGTCATTGCACAGGGCGATCTCGATCAGACGACAGCCCCGTTCGCCGTCGTCATAGCGGTCCACGCGCAGGAGGACCTGGTCCTTCAACACGTACGTCTTGGTCTGAGACGGCGTAAGGTCTGCGATCTTGATCGTCGTGCTGAAGCGGTGCGGAATACGCTGGTACCGACGAAGGCGCGACGCTGGTTCGTCGCCCTCACCCTGCTTCTCCTTCACGGGCTCATACGTCCCGAACTCGGTGACCACCGTGAACGCATCCACGTCCTCCGGGATCTGGCAGCGCAGCCCCATCGACGCCGGAATCATCAGCCCGCGCTTCTGCGGCTGGTCGTCCACGTCGTCTTCCTCCGAAGACGCGCTGCTGTCGTCGACTGCGGTCAGCGGGATGCCCCGGCTCTCAGCCGCATCGACAGCATCTCCGACATCGGTGGCGGCATCGTCGGAATCTGTCTGGGTCGGGTTGGCTTCGCCGGCCGTGAGACGCTCCGGGGCGATACGGCCGACCAGGTACGCGGAGTCAGGAGCACCTTCGATGATCTCTTCGGGGCCGTCAGCCGGACCGAGGAGTTCACGCCTCAGGATGTCGACCATGTTCTCCCGGACAGTCCAGGACCGCCCGTCCGGTTCGAAGTCGAGCGAGTAGGACGGCTCGTGCGGAGGGTGGGGGACACTCACTTGGCATACTCCTCGCCCAGGCTCGTCCGCAGCCTGTCAAAAGCCGTCCGAGGTGGTTCCTGCGCCGCATAGCGGGCCCGGCTGCAGCGTACTGCAGCGCCTCCGGCCACCTTCGTGAACGTCACAGCCGCACCCCTACCTCTTCGTGATCACTGCGACTGACGCTACCGGGTCGCACTGACAGTCGAACCCCGATCGCGCATGTACTTCACTCGCCCTCGCAGCCGCGCAGCACATCGGCCATCACACGTGAAGGGCACCGGGAAGATCCCGGACGACCTCCTGGAACCGATCATCAGCAACTGCTGCGTAACCGGCTGTGGTCGCAGGGGATGCATGCCGCATGAGCCTCTGAGTCATCAAGAGATCTTGCCCGGAAGCCCGGTAGACGGCGGTCCCGAAGCGGTGACGAAGCTGGTGATAGCGCATCTTCATCCCCATCGCTTTGGCCACCCGCGAGATGGAGCGCGAGACCTTCTCAGGACGAAGATCGGGCCAGAACCGCCCATTGCTCTGACGGTTGAGCGCAGCGAGCACAACAGGGGGCACCGGGACCACGTCGGTCCGCCCTCCCTTGCCCACTACGCGCAGAAGTGTCTGCCCGTCACTGCTGTCATGCAGATCCTCGGCAGCCAGCTTGGCCGTCTCATGCGCACGAAGCCCGCAGTAGGCTCCGAGTAGCACCCACGCACGGTGATCAGGTTGAGCCGTGGAGCCCAGCAAATCCTTGAGGTCTCGCTCCGCAATGGGATCCGGGGTGGCACGGGGAGCCGGCGGTTTCCGGATTCCTTCAATGAGGTTACTACCGAGCCACTTGCCAAAAGACGCCAGATGGTTGAGGTAGGTACGCCGGGTCCAGTTCGTAAGCGCACGAGTCGAGAAATACGCCTGAACATGCTCAGGACGGATCGCGTCAGCTGCCAAGCCTGAATACTTCGCGATCGCCTTGATGCAGTTCACTCGAGCACGGATGGTGTTGGCAGCGTAGCCATCCGCACGCTGAGCCGCTACATACCTCTCGATCACCATGCCGCAATCCTTGACCGATCACAGGTCGATTATTCCTCGAACTTGGCCCACCCATCCAGTCGGACAATGTGCCGATTCCGTTTCCCGAAGTATTCGACATCGTCGAGCGCCTCGTGAAGCCTGTACGCGCCAAGAACAGCAGAGCGGCCCGCCGCGAACGATGGTGGCAGTTCGCTGAGCGCGCGCCGAAGCTATACGAGGCAGTTCAAGGGATCGACCGTGTCCTGGTGGTAGCGCTCGTCAGCAAGACAGCCATGCCCTGCTCCGTGCCGACTGGCCAGGTCTTCTCGCATATGCTGGGAGTTTTCGCGGAGGGTCACGCGGGACTTGCACTCCTTAGCAGCAATATCCACTACCTGTGGGCCAGCGCTTGGGGATCCAGCCTAAAGGGAGACCTGCGGTACACACCGTCGGATGTCTACGAGACATTCCCTCAACCTGACTCATCAGCGATGAAGAATCTAACTGACCTGGGGCGCCTCCTCAGTGAGACAAGATCTGCGACAATGCTCGACCTCGACCTCGGCTTGACGAAGCTGTACAGCAAATTTCATGACCCTACAGCAAGAGAAAGGGAGGTAATTGAGCTGAGAAATATTCATACTCAAGTGGATCAAGCTGCAGCGGGCGCGTACGGCTGGAATGGTCTCGACCTGGAATACGTATTCCAAAAGACCAAGGGCGGGTCGCGTCGAACCTTTAGTGAGTCCACTCAGACAGAGATCCTCGATCGTCTACTAGAGTTGAACCATGAGCGCAGCGAGGTGGCGGAGAGATAGCGTGCTGATGCCGTGGGGTTACGCTGACGACACAGCGCCCTCCTTTTCTGACCCATGTCGACTATGATTAAGCTCCAGAAGGCGATTGAGAATTTCAACCTGTACGTCTGGGGCGAGAGTGTGGCGCTGCCCCTGCCTCGATGTATGGAAATTATGTGCAGTATCTAGATCTGGCCAACCGTAAGACTCTGCGACCGCATAGTCGATGTTTTCATGAATGTTCCGCAGTCGCTGAATGTCACTGTCGATTACGGAGCTGTCGTGAATCGCATTATATAGCTTAGTCAGCCCTTCGTTACGGTCTCGCATTATCTCAATTCGGGTCTTCTCAAGGTGATCCCCTAGATTTCGAAGGGTGACGTCTCCCGATTCCGGTCGAGGCAGCGTCTCGAAAACGTCGGACGGGGCATACTGGAGGTCCGCTTTCAGGGTGGCTGAGTAGTTCCAAGCCCAAAGCACATGGAACGTAGAGTCAAGGAATGTGAGCATCTCCAGTTGATCGGTTGGGAATACGACAATCTTCTCGTTCATAACCTGTCCCGTTGGCACCATTGCAGGCATCGCCGTTCGACTTACGCGTGCTACCACCAGGACTCGGTCCAGTCCCGAGATTGCTTTGATCATTGCCGGACGCTTCTCCGCATACTGCCACCAATAGTCGCGGTAGACTTTGCGATTATTCGACATCCTCACAGGCTTCACGAGGCGCTCGACGATGTCGAATACTTCGGGGTAGCTCCGGGCCTGCTCCTCGGACCAGTCGTGGAAGTTGATCACCCAGCGGCTCGCCGAGCAGTCGGGCCGGGAGTTGAGGTCCTCGCCGTTCAGGTAGGGGAAGAGGACGTCCTTGTTACGGGAATCGTGCTCGATGAGTTCTTGGGCCTGCTCGGGCGTGAGGATGAAACCCTTGCCGAGTACGTTGGAACCCTGGAAGGACCTGCCTCGGTTGGCGACCAGCCGGAACGGCCTACCCGAGACTCGGGACTTTCGGTCGAGGGAGGAGGTGATGCCGGATACCTCCTCACCATCCAGGACACGAATCGCCTCTGGCGCGAGCGGTCCCTTACTGGTCCACACCGCGCAGTACTCCAGCGCCGCCGAGGCAGACGGCCAGGGCGCGCTCTTGACAGCCCTTCGGATATCCACGCCGCTTTCCGTGATGCGGTCGAGCCCCACTTCCCGCGTATCGCCCTGAGCGAGCGTGTTGGTGGCGATGAGGCCGGTGTATCCACGAGCCGCGAGAAGCTGGTGCGCCCGGAGAGTGAAGTAGGCGACGAGGTCCGCGCTTCCCTTGCGACCGTTCGCGAGCACGGAGACGAACCAGTCGCGGACGTTTGTTCCCATGGTTCCAGTGAGCTTCTGGCCGCCCAGGAACGGTGGGTTGCCGATGATCGCGTCGAACCCGCCTCGCTCCATGACGTCCGGCACTGCGAGGATCCAGTGCAACGGCTTCCAGCGCGCGTAGTCGGTCTCTACTGTGGGGGTGAGGCCTGCGGCGAGGATGCCGTCGAGCATGGTGCGGTTGGACCTACCACCTTCCTCCGCGGGGTGGGCCAGGCTGACCGCGAAGCGGAGGTTTTCGTATGCCTCGGTTAGTGCCTTGCCCGGCTTGCCTCCGACGCGTAGGCCGGCCGCGATTACACCGTCGGCGACGTCTGTGAGCTGTCGGGTCAGGTCTTGATACTCGCGCCACTGCCGTCGCTTGGTGGTGGCTGAACGCTGTGGGTCATCGACGTTGATCTCGCTCGCGAGACTTTGGCGCAGCCTCGACGCCCGGGTGAGTACGCCGTCGATGTCAAGGTGCCGGATCGCCCTTGCACCCTCATCGAGGTCGAAGAGGGGGGTCGCCGCACCCTTGCCCGGAGTGATGTGAAGCGCGCGGATCTGCTCCGCGTCCGTGAGTCCGAGTAGAGAGTTGCCGTGAAGCACCTTGTCGTCGACGAACGAGAACGGAAGTTTCGGGTCGAGGGAGACCAACCAGAGCGACAGCTTGCACATCTCTACGGCCATGCCGTTGATGTCCGCGCCGTAAAGGCACCTCGCGACAACTTTCCTTATCGCGCGGACATGCAGGTCATGTGCATTCCCGGTGGCCACATGATCACGGCGCCATGCCTCAACGAGCCTGGCGGCCAGGTACCGGGCTGCAGCGACCAGGAACGCGCCTGATCCGCACGCGATGTCTGCGATCTTGAGATCGAGGATCTCGTCCGAGGAGACCAGCTGCCAGGTGTCCTGATTGGCCGTCTGCTGGGGGCCGGGCGAATAGACGAGTGGTTCCAGAGCATGGCGAACCACCTCTTCGGCGAGCGAGCGGGGTGTGTAGTGCGCGCCGGCCGAGGCACGTGAGGGGGTCTCAACGAGAAGCACACCGCCAGGCTCAGCCACAAGGGGCCGGTTTCGCAGGTCTCTGCGGATGATGCCGATGAACGGGCGCAGTCTCTCGCGCAGGTGTTCGTCATCGGTGAGGTCGCGCAGGGCGTTTTCTGTGTCGTCAAGGGTGTCACCAGCCTTGAGCGCCTTGGTGAGAGCGGCCTTCGTCGGAGGCTTGGCGGCGGGCTGGTTCTCTTTGACCCATGCCAGGACGGCTTCCGCGAGAGCGACCTCGTCGGATGCTGCCTCGGCGAGCTCCTCGAGTGTGGCGAGCGGGACCTCGGGTTCGGAGCCTGCCCGGCCAGCGAGCCCGACGATGACCTCGTCCACGTTCTCGCAGGAGTATCCGAGCAATCCCTCGTAGATGTAGCCGATCTGTTCGACGTCGATGTCTCGGAAGGAGATGCGGCGGGCGCCACCGGCCAGCTGAGCGATCTGAACGGCGCGCAGCACTTCGTGCATCACGCGGTCGCTGACGGTGATGGCGAGGGCGCCCTGGGAGTCGCGAGCGGTGAGGAAGGGGAAGCGGGAGGGGTCGAAGAGCGAGCCGCCGTACTCGGGCAGGCGCAGATCCTCGAAGGTGGCGCCCTGGTAGAGGGCCTGGGATGTGGCCAGGAGGCGGTGCCAGGTGAGGTAGGTGGCGTCGAGGGCCTGGTCACCTTCCTCGTTCTGCCGGGCGTCTAGCTGGTCCAGTTCGTCGCTGACGCCGTACCCCATCGCGAACAGCTCGTTCTCGGGGAGTAGGCCTCGTTCCTCCGCGAAGAGGAGGAAGACGACGCGCATCATTACGGTGACGGCTGCCTCGTAAACCTCGCCACGGCGGTCGGGGAGCGGGTCGGGTTCGCCGCCGCGTACTGCGTCAAGGCCGCCTTCCGACAGAGCCTGCACGATGAGTTCGACGGCGCGTCGAACCTGGGTACCGAGCGCCTCGGTGATTTTCTCCGCAGCGGTGACGGATTCACCGAACAGTTCGGTGAGACGGTCGGCCGGTTTGCCGCCGACCAAGCGCCGGCGTTGGAGGAGTTCGATGAAGGCATTGCGGGTTTGAGGCTCCGAGATCCAGTCCTGGGCGTCCACGATTCCGGAGGCGACCATGGTCTGCGGGCGGGCGCTGACGATCGCCCACCAGCGACCGTCGGTGACGATGCCGATGGGGATCTCGGAGGCGCGCAGCAGCTCCTCCATGCGGTCGATCGGGCTCGCGGACCAGCCATCGGTAAGCGGATCACGTAGGGAGTCGACGGGGTCGGTGACCAGGACAAGCGCACCCGTCGTCTCGCCTTCGACGAGGGCGCCGTCGGCACGGACGGTCACCGTGTAGTCGGGTGAGCGCACCTCGGCAGCGGCCGGCGCGGGGACGGTGTAGGAGTTGATCCAGCGCAGCCCTTGGCGCAGTACGAGGTCGACCCAGGTGTCCCGGGCCTCGCGGTACAGATCCAGGGCGGCCGTGTCTTCGCGGTGGGTGTCCCAGTTCTCCCATGCCTTCTCGAAGGCGGGTTTGGCGTCCTTGAGTGCGTCGAGGGCCCGGGGGTTCGGCTGGGGGATTCCCTGGGGCCAGACGCGTTCGAGGGCGGGCACGGCGAGGAACGGGCCGTCTGTGTCCACCAGTTCGAGCCAGCCGCGGTGCAAGCCGGCGGCAGTCGGGGGGTACTTGCGGCTCATGCCTCGACCATTCCGTTCCTCGCGTCGTCAGGGGTCAGTGCGAACACCACGGCGGCGGCCGAAACGTACGGCTTGATGTCGCTGTAGCGCTCCCGGATCGAGGCGATCTCGCGGGCCTCCTCGTTGTCCAAGCTCTCGAGGCGCTCGTTCATGTGGTTGAGGTCCCGGCGGCGCTGCTTCTGCTGGTCGTCGCTGAAGAGGACGTCCTCTTCCTCCGCACGGATGGCCCGCTCCAGCGCGTCGCGAGAGTCCCGCAGGTTGACTCGGAACGCGTCGAAGATCTCGCGAGCCCGCTTGATGTCTGTCTGTTCGCGGTCTTTCAGGGTTTGCGTGACCTTCTCCTGCAGAGTCTCGCTCTTGCGCTCCATCGCGCTCAGCAGACGGGGACGCAGTCGGGCTCCGTCGTCGTTCCAGAGGGCTGCGAGGTGGGCGCGTACCTGCTCGTCGGCCAGTTCCAGGTTGTCGGCGTCCAAGGTCTCATCCAGTACCTGTTCGACCTTGGCCTCGGCGAGCGCCCGCCCGCGCAGTCGAATGCCGGTGAGGAACACTTCCTCGTGCAGCCGCAGACCTCCGCGGCCGACCAGGACGAGCCGGGATACAGCGGCTACGCACGATTCCGTGAGCCCGGGCGTGACGACTGCGCTGACCCGGTTGATCTGCGAGTTCACGCTGAACAGAGCGCTGCGCAGGGTGCGGGTGGCGCGCTGCATCAGGGCATGGCCGAGGTGGATGTGGACGAGGTCAGTGCGTCCTTGTGCTGCCTTATCGTCGAAGGTGATCGGTCGCAGCACGCCTGGATCCAACCGTGTGTCCAGGCCTCGCAGGGCGAACTGCCATGATCGGCCCAGGTGGGGTACCTCGAAGACCTGCGCTTCGGTCCGGTCGTCACCGATTTCTTCCAGAGGCGGCTGGGCGTCCAGGGCGAGCGCGGTGTCCACTACGCGTCGGGCGTTGGCCGGTGTCAGGTGCATCGCCGTCTTGCGGTCGTCGTAGCTTCGGGCGAGTTCGGTGAGCTGGCGGTTCAGCCCGACGCCGCCGGCCAGTGCCTGGTTGATGACTTCGTTTCCATCGTCGGGCGGAGTGGGTCGCGCCTTACGGCTCCCGCCGGACGGGCTGAAGTGCTCCTGAACGTCGGAGTCGATGACCTGGTTGACCTTGCCCACGAGATCGTTGGTCGCCGTTCCCACCTTGGTGGCGATGATCCCCATGAACTGCATGTCCGCCGTATACGTCGTGGAGGTCGACTCGGGTACGAAGTGGTAGATCTCGGGACTCTGTGTCTGCCCGTACCGGTCGATCCGGCCGATCCGCTGTTCGAGGCGGGAAGGATTGAACGGGATATCGAAGTTGACCAGGCGGTAGCAGTGCGTCTGGAGGTCGATGCCCTCGCCCGCAGAATCAGTAGCGAGCAGGACGCGCACCGGATGCTTGTCGGGGCTCTCGGTGAACCGCGCCCGGATCTTCTCGCGCTCTTCAGCCGGGGTCGAGCCCTGGATCGTTTCGAACCTGTCCTTGTAACCACGCTGGCGCAGAACACCGGCGATCCAGTCGAGTGTGGCGGCGTACTCGGTGAAGACCACCACACGCTCGTTCGTCCAGAGTTTCCCGTCGGACGTACGGCAGTGGGCGTTGAGGAAGGAGATGAGGGCCTCAAGTCGGGAGTCCGGCTTGTGCTCGTAGCTCAGACCCCACTCGACCAGCGAGACGATCTCGCTCTCGGTGGCCGCGACCAACGCGTCCGAGCCCTTGGAGTGCCGAAGGGCTGTGAACTCCGGGTGGTCGGCGTCGCCTTCCTCCAAGTCCGACTGTCCGCTGCCCATGACCTCGGCGTAGTAGCCAGCGTCGTCGTCCAGGTCCAGCTGGCGGTCGCCTGGATCGGCTGCCTCGTACAGCTCCAGTGTCCGGGCGAACGACCAAGGGCTGGACAGGAAACGCTTCTTCAGCAGCATCGAGACGATGTCGCCGCCCTTGCCCTTTCCGTTGGCGCGGGCGCTCTCGGCAAGCAGCTGCTCCAGTCTCTCGAACTGTTTCTGCTCCTCCTGCGACGGCTCGAACTGAATCGTCTTGAGCTGGCGAGCCTTGAATCCCTTCTCCGGCAGTTCGCTCTTCAGGCGTCGTACTGCCACGTCGCGCAGCGCCTTCTCGTCGATGGTGGCGCCCCGGGTGAACCGGCGACTGTCGATCATCTCCAAGAGGGCCGTGAACGACTCCGAGTAGCCGTTGTGCGGCGTCGCGCTCAAGAACAGGCGGTGCTCACATGCCTCCGCCAGCCTCATCGTCGCCGTGGTGCGCTGGCTGTCCACCGCGTACCCGCGTTGTCCCGGAGCCGTTGTCGGACTGGCCGGCGCCACATGGTGCGCCTCGTCGACCACGAGCATGTCGAAGGCGAACCGCCGAGCAGTCGACGCGCTGCGCACATCAGCCATGACTTCACGCAGCAGACGCTGCGCCCGCAGCGACGGCAACCAGGCCATGCTCACAATGACGCGCGGGTACAGCCGGAACGGGTTCGCGTTCAGTCCGTGGCTGCGCTTGACCTTCGCCATCAGCGCGCTGTTGACGATCACGAATTCCAGGCCGAACTTCTCCCGCATCTCGTCCTGCCACTTCAACGCCAGGCTCGGCGGGCAGACGATGACGGCAGTCCGTGCCCGGTGGCGCAGCAACAACTCCTGCACGACCAGACCGGCTTCAATGGTCTTGCCCAAGCCCACGTCGTCAGCCAGCAGCAGGTTCGTTCGCGAAGACTGCAACGCCCTGCGCAACGGCTCCAGCTGGTACGCCTCAACGTTCGCACCACTACGGAAAGGAGCCTGGTACGAGTTGGCGTCCGCCGAGGTCACCGCGCCCCAGCGCACCGCGTCGACGAACGCGGCCAGCGTGTTCGGATCATCGAAGGCCTCGGGCCGTACGGTTTCCGGCAGCCCCTGATCCGGTTCGACAGTGTGGCCGAGCTCCAGCTCCCAGACCACGGTCAACTCCTGGCCGAGCCGGTCCTCGTCCAGCGACTGCAGGCTGACCGCGTGCGTCAGGCCCGGCACTCCCTCGTCGGCGGGACTCCGTGGCAGGCCTTGCCGACGCACGTCGGACACTGCCCAAGTGGAGCCACGGACCTTGACGACCTGCCCCGGCTCCGGGACTGGCGGCAGCGCCACCGTCCGCCTTGTTCCGCTCGTTGTTCCCTGCGGACGTTCCGTACCGGTCGCCACCTGACGAAACTCCTTCTTCGACGCCTCATACCCAGCCCCGTGATCCCCTCCGGTGGACCGTGTCACAGCGAGCGCCGCGAGCGCCAGGGAGATCACCGACGAACCAGTATCCCCGACGCTGGCGGGCGCCGGGAGAAGTCGCACAGAGCAGGCTTTACCGTTGAGCGGACGGGAGACCGGTATCGGCAGCCATGTGCTCGCCCATGGGGCGTATGGTGCCTCCGCCCAGCCGCCCGTCTGTGGCATGCACGAGCGCCGGTCCGCTTGAGATCGCCCTCTGCTTGCCCGGGCTTCTCGGCTGCATGAGCGTCGCATGGTGGACGCACGGCCACTGCCTCCGGCTCGCACCCGTCTCCGGTCGCGATGCCTCACTCCGAGGGTCGGTATTCCGCCCACGTCTTGGGCGTCTCGGAGATCTTGACCGCGGTCAGCTCAGGAAACCGCTCGATCCAGAGGTCGAAGATCCACGCGGCGAGGTTCTCTGCCGACGGCGAGATACCCCCCCCATCGCCTCATTCAGGTGGCGGTGATCGAGGGTGTCGTCCATCCATTTCTTGAAGGCATCGAGCTCGCGGTAGTCGCGGACGAAGCCTGCCTCGGTGAGGTCCTCGCGGCGGGCAGACAGTTCCAACACGACGACGTAGTTGTGCCCGTGCATGCGGGCGCAGGGGTGCCAGCTCGGCAGCCGGTCGAGGACGTGGCTGGCCGAGAAGTGGAACTCCTTGGTGATCGTCAGCATGACGGCTCCAGTCTGCCACCTGCTGTCAGAGCCCCTGGCTGGCCGTCCGCCCTGGTCACTGGCCGACCCCTTCGCCATGGAGAACGGCGTGGTTGAGAGGAATGCGCGTGAGGAACCGGTCGCGCAGCACAGGGTCGGTGATCTGCTCCGCCTTGCGGGCGAGCTCGAGCCGGGCCCGCTCGAGAAGTGCGGACGCTTCCTCCCGTGCGCCTCCGGCCGCCAGCACCGCGGCGCAGTGGTAGAAAACTTCCTCGGTGCGCAGGGCCGGCATGGCCCCGACCTCGTCCAGGATGCGAACCGCCTGGCGGGCCTGTTCCTCGGCTCCTGCGCTGTCGCCTTGGCGGAGGAGGACGCGACTGCGCAGGGAGTGCGCGGCGATCTCGCTACGGATCATTCCGCTGCGCTGGGTCTCGACACAGGTGGCCACCGCCAGACGGTCGGCTTGCTCCAGAAGGTCTCCGGTTCCGTCAGAGGCGAGCAGCAGGATCTCGGCGTACAGGTTGCGGACGATGGGGACGAGGTTAGCCAGCCAGGTCCGTTCTGTCTCCGCCCATGCGTCGGCGATCAGTTCCAGGGCCTGGTCGCGTTGCGCCGGCTGGTGAACGAGGAGATGCGCGAGGAGGGCCTTGTTGTAGGCGTGCCAGCCGCTGTCGCCTCCGCGGTCGGTCTCGAAGGCGACAGCTTCGCGCAGCGCCTCGTCGGCATCCTCGTATGCGCCGAGGCCCGTGTTCACCTGCGCCAGGTAGTTGAGCGCGATGGGCAGCTCGGCCTTCAGCGGTTCGTCGCGCAGCCGCTGGACGCAGCGACTCAGCCGGGTCAGCGCCTCGCTGAGGTGTCCGCTGTCATAGAGGGTGATGCCGAGTTGCATCTCTCCGAGGTTGCGAGCGTGCTGGAGCACCGGGTCACTGGTGCCGCCGAGGCGTGGGTCGGAGGCGTACATACGCTCTGCCTCCCGCAACTGGGCAAGGCCGTCGGCCAGCCGCCGCTTGGAGACCTGCCGCCCGTATTCGACACGCGCCACGAAGAGCGGCACGGGATCGCCGTGCTGCTCGGCCAGCTCCACGGCCGCGCGAAGCTTGTCCAGGGACGGCACCAGACCCTGCGTGGCGAGCAGCGTCTTGCCTCGCAGGAGCGTCGTACGGATCACCAGTTCGGGCGTACCGTGCCGCTTCGCTGCGGCTTCCGCCTCAGCGGCCAGGGCGTCGATGTCCGGGCCGCCGGCCGGCTGGTGCTGGCCCCGCCAGCGCACCTCTGTCAGCGACAGCAGCAGCTCCACCGCCTGGATCAGCCACTGGTCCCGGCTTTCGTCCTGCTCCGGCAGGTCCTGGACGGCCTTGATCACCTCGTCGCAGTGACGCTCCGCCTCGGCGAAGGACAGCCCTTCCATCGCGGCGTCCCTGGCCAGGCCGTAGTGGACCTCGGCCGATGCGAGCAGGCAGTCGGTGCCGCCGCTGCGCAGATGGCGGGCGATCTCCAGCCGGCGTTCCAGCGGCAGGCCGTCCACAGGTCCGGACGTGAGCGCCGCCGCCACACGGGCATGCCGGGACCGCATCTGCTGCGGCGTCTGCCGC
The DNA here is from genome assembly GCF_053591955.1 of Streptomyces sp. NPDC002845. Lineage (NCBI taxonomy): Bacteria > Bacillati > Actinomycetota > Actinomycetes > Kitasatosporales > Streptomycetaceae > Streptomyces > Streptomyces sp. NPDC002845. Next base: position 41,328 of record NZ_JBSFUU010000074.1, read on the forward strand.
CCATACACCACGCCCCACAGGGCACCGTGCTCGAAGCGGTAGCAGTCGGACGCCTCCCGCCGCGCCCAGCCGGGCAGGTCAGCCTGCCGGATGAGATTGTGCTGGTCGGCGATGAGGCGCAGCCGTTCCATCACTTCGTCGTGCGGCATCCCCTTGGCCTCAGCCACCGTACGGGACAGGAATGTCTCACCCTGGGTCGCCCCGATCATGAGCAGTTCGCGATCCGGTTCGGCGAGCAGCCGAAGGCGGTCCTCCACCACACGCGACAGGGTGCCGGGCAGTTCGACGGAGGACCCGTCACCCGGACGCCACTCCTCAAGGCACAGCGTGACGAAGACGGCGTGTCCAGCGGTCAGCCGGGTCAGCTGTTCCGGCAGAGACGGCGGCGCCTGCGGGTGCCGGGAACGTACCAGCTCGGCGACGGCTTCCCGTGGCAGGCCCTGCATCAGCCGCCGGCGCAGGAGTCCGTCCTTCGCCCAGTCGTGCAGCAGATCCTCGACCGCGGATCCCGGGCCGTCGGCGTAAGCCCCGTCGGTGGTGTGGCTGAGCACCAGTCCGAACGGCTCACCGGGCAACCGCCGCAGCAACCGGTCGAGAACCAGCAGGCTACTCGGATCGCTGTACTGGATGTCGTCGATCAGCACGACCGTGGGCGGACCCTGCCGGACGAGATCCAGCAGGGCGTCCACGATCTGTGCGACAACTCCCTGCTGGAAAGGCAGCAGGCTGTCGAACGGCATCGATCCGGACGCCAAAGATGCTTCCGCGACTTCCCTGCCGAGGGTGAACAACGCGCCCAGGCCGGGCACGATCGCGGACAGCATCTCCGGGGCGGAGCGGACGGCTCCCTCTCGGGTGGACCTCAGTAAGCGGCGGAAGCGGCCAGGCTGCTTGTTCTCCTGGTCCCGGGCCAGTTGCAGGAGCAGATCGGCAACCGCCTCGTAGGTCAGCCCTGGTCCGATCGACGGCTGACACCGTACGGAGACCACTCGCCGAGCGCCAGGCTCCTGAGAGGCGGCGGCTTCGGCCTCGAACGCACGCAGCAGCGCCGACTTACCCATGCCCGAGACACTGTCGACCACGACGGCCCGGCCGCCGCGCCCCGCAACCACGTCCGCCATCAGCGTGCGCAGTTCGTCCATGTGCTCCACGCGGTCGACAAACCCGGTCCGCACCACACCGCCCCTGTCTCGTCGTCAGTCACGGAACTCACGTATTCACAGCGTTACTTGCCGCCTACGGTAGATCATGTGAGGGCCGTCTCCAGCTCCGCCAGGTCACGTGAACGTCCAGCAGCGTCGTCCCGATAGGTGTTTTCGGCCAACGATCCGACGTCGACCTCAGTAGATGACGAACGGCGCCGCGCCCTATCACCGCACGCTGGAGGGAACCCGGTGACCGTCGGCGAGCAGGCGCACGACTTCGTCAGATCCGGTTGATCCTCTGCGCCGCTTCCACCGTGATCTCCTCAGGCGTGAACTCACGGAACAGTCCGCTCAGGGCGCAGGCCAGCCGTGCCCGCCGCGTGGAGCGGTCGCGGGCCAGTGCCTGGGCGATGGCCGCCGTCGTCGACGCCATCGACCCCTCACCACTGCCCAAGAACCACCGCCTGGCCCGCCGCCACGCCGAGAAACTGCTCGCCCCAGCCAACCCGGACGAGCTCGCCCGCAAATGCACGCTCATGCTCCGCGTGAGAAACATGATCCTCGCCATGTCCCTGCGCGAGGCCTGGCCCCTCCTCGAAGGCCACTGGGACGGCTCGGTGTGTGCCGACGCCACCGTCATCGGTACCTACGCCAAGGGCCTCGCCCCCGACAGCCCCGTCACCTCCGCCGACCCCGACGCCGCCTGGCACGTCCGCACCACCAAACACAAGGACCCCCTCGTCCTCGGCGACCTCGCCCCCACTCAGCAGGACAAGAACGGCGCCAAGCTCCAGAAGAAAGCAGACCGGATCAAGAAGCGCCTCCGTCGGTGCTACCAGGACACTTTCATAGGTGTCCCTCTCGGTCTCGCAGGTGTGCTCGCGGTTCGGCCGACGCGGCGGGAAAGCGCCGAGCCCGACCGCGGTTCCGGCGCCGGCCGCTCTCGGACAGGGCCGCCGTGGAACGCACATCGCGGCCGTTGCACCGTCAGCGTTGCGTCTTCAGCGTTGCGTCGACGTAATTGCTTAATTCTTTTTATTCTTGCACCCTCGCCTTGTGCACAAGGCGGCACATGGTGGTGTGCGGGCCGTCAGTCCGTCTGGCACCGGGTGAGGAAGGACGATGGATGTGTCGTGGCCTCCGCGTCTGGGCGTGGGGGACCGAGTGCGGTTCCAGGACCGCGCCTGGGTGGTGTCCGGCTTCGGCCACGGGGGCGTCGAAATCGCCGACCCTTTGGGCGATTTGGCTTGGCTTGCCGTGCCGAAACTGGTGTTGTCCGGGGACTTCGACGTGCTGGAGCGCGGCCCTCGTTCTCGTTCCGTCCGCACCCTGCCGCGGGACGCGCTGGAACGGGCTCGGTGGTGGGAGCGGCACATCGTGGAGGTCATCACCGGCCTGCCGCCCGGGGCGGATGACCACGCCACGCCTCGTCCGGAGTTCGACCCGGCTGTCCACTCGTTGGGGGAGCGGGAAGCGGCCAAGGCGGCCGAACTCACCGCGGAGGGCGTGTCGGGGGCTTCGGCGCGCACCGTGAGGCGTCGGCGTCAGCGTTACCAGGCACTGGGTGTCGAGGGGCTGATCGACGGACGCGCGGTCAGGAAGCGTGCCCCAGGCTCTCGGCAGGACCCGCGCGTGCTGGAGGTGCTGACGATGATCGTCGTCGACGACACCTGGTACCGGCGGACCACTTCGGTGGAGGCCTACCGGCGGGCCACCGGCACCATGCTGGCGTCGCTCTACGGCCCGGGGGTTGTGAAGCTGCCGTCCCGTTCGACGTTCCAGCGGCTGGTGAAGGAACTGACCTCGAAGCGCGGCCGGGTGAGGGGCGTTCCCGTGGCGGACAAGGAGGGGATCCGGTCGTCCCGCCCCGGTGAGCGGGTCTACGTCGACACCGTCGCCCTCGGAATCCCCCAGCCTCTCGCTCGCCTTGCCTCACAGCCCGTGGTCATGACGGTCGCGGTGGACGAACTGACCATGTCTGTCTGCACGGTGATGGTCCACTCGTCCCGACGACCGCTGGACGGCGTCCTCCTTCTGGCTCGCCTGTGCGATCCACCCACTATGCGGGACGCCGATCCTGGCATGCGGGAGGAGGCTGTACCTCTGATCATGCCCGAATCGCTGCTGCTCGACCGGAGATCGCTCCGTCGGCCGCGTGCGTTCACAGACGCCTGCCGCCGCTTGGGGATCAATGTCATGTCCCCGGACCCCGTGGGAAAGGCACGGGGTGAACGCGTTACCGGAAAGCTCGTCTCCCTGTTCAACGCGGAACTGCCGCTTCTTGAGACGGACCGGATCTCTGATGAGGCGTCACTGATCGCCTGGCTCCAGACACGTGCCGAACGGTGGGTGGAGTCGTTCTGGCAGCACCGACCCCAACAGGAGCTTCGTACCGTGGCCGGCCGAGGTGCACAGCCGACCCCCAGCGCGGCGTACGACGCGTGCGTCGCGCGGCTGGGGTGGGTGCACCTGCCTCCCGACGCGAATGTCGCCCATTCCTTCCTGCCGAGTGTGAAGCGGCGGGTTTCCAGGAACGGCGTATATGTCGGGGGTCACCGCTACGACTGCCCTGACCTCGACCCTTTGCGGGCTGCCGTCTCGCGCGCATCGGGTGCCCCAACTCCTGAGGTACAGGTGCGTTTTGATCCGCACGACGTGCGCCAGGTGTGGGTGCAGACCGGCGACACCGTGCGGATCCGCGTACCGTTGGCCGGGGCCGAGTCCCGCGGCCTGCACTCTCTGCGCACTGACGACGAGAGCGCGGTCTACCGAGCGGGCTGGAGCCCTCCGATCACCTTCATGCCACCATCGCATCCTGTCCTGGACTACGACCAGGAGCGTCTGGCTTACCACGCCCAACTCCCCTTGCTGCTAACGCCGTTCCTTCAGGATGCCCTGAGGCTGGGACAGCGGCTTTTCGTGATGAACCGTGCGGCAATCGGCGGCCACCACGGCCTCCTGATCACCGGGCCACCCGGCAGCGGGAAGACAACTGCACTGCAGGAGTTGGGGCGGCGTTTCGAGCAAGCCGACCGTTCCCGTCACCCTGACCACTTCCTCCGCGTCCCGGCCATCTACCTGCGTATCCAGCCGGGTGACAGCACCCGCATGGTGTTCCTCAAACTGGCAGAGCTTCTGCCCATCGCCCGCCTGCCGAAAAGGACAAGTACGGCCTTGGTCGCCGAGACGGTGCGCAACGCTCTGCTCTCGTCGGGGACCGGCGTGGTCCTGGTGGACGACGCGTTCGCCGCAAGGCCCTCATCTCCCGGCCGTACGTCTCCAGTTGACCAGTTGCGCAGTCTGGCTGACGAGGTACCGGCCACGTTCGTGTATGCGGGAGTCGAAGAGCAGGAGAGCTCGCCGAGCAGCGCCTTCCGAAGGAGTCAGGGTCGCCTGACTCACTTGCGGGCAGCCCCTGTCCCGTTTGGGACAGGCTGGGTGCGGATGGTGGAGACTCTGGACCAGGCCCTGCATCTGCGTCACCACCAGCCTGGCTCTCTGGTGCGGCTGGCGCAGGAGCTGCACGCCATAACCGGCGGCTGGCCAGGAGCCCTTGCCCACCTCGTGCGTTCCGCGGCCATCGAGGCGATCCTCACCGGAAACGAGGAGATCACCGAGCAGAACCTCGAACTCATCGCTGTGTAAGCAGGTCCGCTCCGCTGCTCCCATGTGTCAGGGCAGGGAGGCAGTGTGTGACCCAAAAGACCAGGTTGGATGAGCAACCCCAATGGCGAATGACGCTTAAGACCAACAGAGTTGAATGAGCAGGTCGCCAAACCATCCGTGGTTTCCCACCTACGTCGGCTTCCAGCGCCGCGGAGCCGTGTCAGCCTTCCACTTCCCCGAAGGGCAGACGGCGCGCCTGCCTCACCGCTACTGTTGCAGCATGAGTCAGCACGATGGCCGCCCGCCTTCGGCAGACTGGGTGGCTCAGGAGATGGAGCAGATGCTCCGCGAGTGCAATGCCCTCATCGAGTCCCACGACGAACAACTGCACAGGCTCCGGACTGCGATCGCCCAGATCGAGTCGGACCGCCAATGCGCGTGCGACAACCGCAACAAAGCCCAACAGGTGCTCGACGCACTGCACTCGGCGGTACGGGAAGGACAACAGCTGCGGGCCGCCCGCGGCCAGTCCCCGAACGCACACCTGCACGTGGTCCCCAATGCGGAGGACCCCTCCGCCACGCCCACAGCTCCGGAAGGCAGCGTGAGCGAAGCGCCGGCACTGCCCGAGGGCAATCCGGTCGTACGCATCGGAGGCGAACGGTCCGTGACCATCATGAAGGTGATCTCGACCGACGCGCGCCGGCACTGGAGCGTACAAGCCGTCACCGAGGAACTCGGCGAGCCCCGCGACGCGGTACGCCGCAACCGCGCCGTCCTCGAAACTCTGTGCGACCGGGGAGCGCTAGTACGCCAGGAGAGCGACGACAGCGACCGGCGGGGCAAGAAGAAGGTCTTCTACCAGCTCGCGGCCCCCTGGCAGGCGGCTTGACGACTACCGCCCTACGGCCTTGAAGCCGTCACCCAGCCCACAACTTCATAAATGACCGCCGCCGCACCTTGGCCCGTGGATTGGAACCCTGCAGCCTCGGCACGGCGGTGGTCGGCGCCCCTCAGGCCGCCGCTTTCGACGCTACCGGCTTCCGGTGGCGCTCGTCGGGCGTTCGGCCAACCTCACCCACCGAAGGGTCGAACACCCATGCCCATTCGCTTAGCTTGTGTGCGGTCGGCGTTCCTCGCGCTCGGCCGTCTCCAGGTCGCGCTGCCGCCTGATCTTCTCAGGCAGGGGCTGCGCCTGGTTCCCGTTCCCGTCCTGCGGCCAGCCCAGGTGATCGGGCCACAGCCGCTCCCTCAGAGCCCCCTCCAGGCTCGCCACCGTCAGCAGGTCGGGCCACACGACCCCGGCCAACACGTTGGCGATGACCTGCCGGTTGACGTCACTCGCCTGGGCCAGCGCGTTGGCACTGATCTTCTGCCGCTCCATGGCTTCCGCAAGCGCACGGGAAACGGCCTGCGCGACCCGCGCTCCGAGCAGTTCGTCCATCACCGCGTACGGCCAGACGCCGTCTTCGGCATATTCACGGGGCTTCTTGCCACGTCTCGTTCCTCCAGGCATGCGACCAGTGTGACGGAGCGGCCGCCGAGGTGCGTCCACCCACCCCACATGCTACTTGAGTTGCAGTGGCTCGTGAGGGACTACGCCCGCGCCCGTACGCGGAAGTTGTCCCGCGTCGTCATCAGCCGGGCGAGCGAGGAAGGAGGTGAGCGGTGGTGAGCACTCGCAAGGGTGTCTCCGCGGCACCCGCGAAGCCGGTGCCCACGGACCGTGTGCTGGCGGGTGAGCATCTGGCGATCACCCGGGCGTCCTGCTCGACCCAAGGCCCGTTCACCGCTCGCGACCTGGAGGCGCTCACCGGCATCTCGGCGCACCGCTGCGGGCTCGTCATGAGTTTTCTGTCCTCTTGCGGGCTGGTCGAACGGGCACCCGGTCGCGGCGCCTACCGGGCGACGAAGGCGGCCGCCGCCGTGGCCAAGGCCTGGGGGCAGAGCGAAGGCAACGGGCGGCGAGCGCTGCGCGAGGTCTGGGAGAAGGCCTGGTTCACCCGGTGCGCCCGCTCCCGGCTTGCGCAGGGGCCCGCGCTGCGGGTCGGTCTCGTCAGCAAACTGATGGCGCTCTCGCAGGTCGGCGAGTCACGACGCCGGCACGTCGAGGTGCTGGTCGACCTGTTGGTGGCAGTCGGCATGCTTCTCCCAGAAGACGGCGGCTACCTGCGCTGGCACGAGAATCCCGCAGTCCCCAAGCCGCGCACCCAGGCCCCCACGCCCAACGAGGACCAGGTGGCCGGTACGGACGCTGAGGAGGCCCACGCTCCGGTGGCACCGGCGGGCGGGATCCCGGCACCGCGCCCACATGCCGACAACTCCGCGCCCCCGACGGGCGAGGACCTGATGAACCTGCTCAGCCCGCCGGTACTGCTGGCCGACCTCGCACGCCTGTCGTCCGAGGAGGTAACAGCCCTCCACGGCCACATCCGGGACCTGGCGGTGATCCTCGCCAAGCTGAGGAGGCCCCCCATGCCCTAGAAGACCAACGCCGGAAAGAGCAGGTCCGGCAGCGCCTCATTCCCTTGGCCGGGTGGCGCTGCCGGACCCCCGCCTCCACACCACGCCGCGCGGACGGACCGCGCGTACGAGGGGCTTCGGCATGCCCTCACACACGGCGAGGGGCACCGCCCACGGTAGCGGGCCCGCGCCGCCTCATGTCAGTGATCCACCGTGCCGTTATCCGGGCACGGTCACGAACCGGGAAGGCTTCCGTGGCCAAAACGAAGATCAAAGATGCGCTCCTGTGCGTTGCCCGCGTCTGGCAGCAGCGCGCCGCAGCCGGAGAACTCAGTCTCGAAACCGTCACTCTCTACACCCAGATCGTCGAGCGTCTCCTGCGCTTCGCAGCCGCGCAGGGCGTCACCCGGCTCGACGACATCACCGCCGACCTCGCCTTGTACTTCATCCAGGCGCCGGGCCACGACCGCCATCAGGGCATCATCCTCAACCCGGCCGCCGGCACCCGCAGGCAGCGCCGTTCCGCGCTCGAGGCCCTGTTCGCCGAGGCACGGGCGCTCGGCATCACCATGGCCGCGCCGCTCGTGGATCTCCCGCCGATTCCGCGCAGCCCGCGCAAGAGGGGAAACGAACTGAGCGACGCTGACGTGCAGTTGCTCCGCTTCCACTCGGAGCGCGGTATGCCGGACACCCGTCACGCCGCCCTCCTGGCCCTGCTGCTGGCAGGCCTGCACAGCGCCGAGATCGCCGCCGCGACCACCGACGAACTCAACCTCCTCGACCTCTTCGAAGCCGAGGTATGGACCGACGGCGCCACCCGCACCCGCGGCCGCTGCTGCCCCCTGGACGAATGGGGCGCACGCGTGCTGTGGCTGCGCCGCGCCCACCTGCTGCGCGGCACCGAGACCGGCTCTCCACGGCGACTGGTCACCGCCGCGTCGTCCGCCTACCGGTCGCAGGCCAGCGTCTGCTCCGGCTTCGGTGACATCGCCCGGCGCAGCGGACTGGCCACCGCCCAGCGCCGCATCGAGCCCAAGGACGTCACCCGCTACGTCGCCCGACGCATCCTCGAGGAGACCGGGCAGCTCTCGGAAGTCGCCCGCCGCCTGGGCCTGTCCTCCCTCGACAGCGCCGCCGCCCTCGCCTCCCTGGACTGGCAGTCCGACGAAGCGGACACGGCATGAGCGCCCCCAAGCGCCGACGCCGCACGGCGAAGAAGAAGACCACCGAAGACCCGAGCTACGTACTCGGCCCCATCCCCGACGACGCCTTCGGCTCCGCCTCCGATGCCCCGCCACCACGTAGCCCCGAAGCCCCGCCCCTCACGATCGACCTGCGCTTCGAGTACCTCATCCGAAACCCCGACCTCTACGCCACCGCGCTCGAAGCCCTCCCACCACGCGAAGAAGGACAGGTCGGCCGACCCCCCGTCTACCCGTCGTACTGAGGTTGAACTCGCAGTGGCGGGCCGGTAGATCATCCGGCGCCCATGAGTAATCCGGTCTCGGTGAGGCAGCCGTCGATCAGCTCTGCC
>NZ_JBSFUU010000075.1:0-49004 GCF_053591955.1 Streptomyces sp. NPDC002845
TCACAAACGTTCATGATCGCGGTGGCCGTCCTCATGCCCTCACCCACCCCGGCAAGGCGCTGACCAGTGCAGACGTCGGAACTACAGCTGCCGTGACCGATCCGGCGAGGGCCAGACGTGGCAAGCTCTCGGCTGTGCTCTGCGACTGATGGGGCAGCTAGAGGAGGCGATCGAGGCGCAGAACAAGGCCCTGGAGATCTGCCGCAGGTTCAACGATTGCTTCACGGAAGGCCGTGCCCTCCAAGAACTGGCCTGTTCCCACGTGTCTTCCGGTCACTTCGCCGATGCGCGCGCCTTCTGCCTCCAGGCGGCCGAAGCCTTCACCCGCGCCAACGTCCCCACCGAAGCCGCCCAAGCCCGCGCCTGGGCCGCCGCACTCGACGAGCCCGACCCCTAACCCACGTACCCCCGAGCCCCGTCCATCGGCAACACCGCCCACATCCGCGTCCCACCCCCCGGCTCCCGAGCCGCCCCGAAACCCCACTCCCCCTCACACGCCCGCACCACACACCCCAACACACGCAACGCCGCCCGCCGCCGCGCGTCGCAGGCCGCCGCGAGCCGGGGATGGGTGTGCCGCGCGTGACCGTCGTAGAGGATCACCCGCAACGCCCCGTCCCGGAACCGCAGCGACAGGTACACCTCGGCGCCGGGCGTGAACCGCCAGGCGCAGCCGACGAGTTCGGCGACCACCTGCACCGCCGGGTCGGCCATGTCGTCCGCCCCGTGCGCCGCCAGCACAGACCGGGTCGCCGCCCGCGCGACCCGCGAGCTCACGGGCCCGGCGGACAACGTGAAGCTGTACGCGAGTGTCTCGGGCGAGGGCGGAGCGGCCTCGATGTCCGGCCACTCGGTGAAAACGGGACAGGTGGACGCAGGAACCAGTACGGACATGGACAAGCAACTCCCTTGGCTTCAAGCCGATCTGACGGCCACGCGGGCAGGCTCACGCAACGCGTTACGGCCACACCCTGCCGTAAGCGAACTGTCACCGACTGTAGGACTTGAAGGGGGACGTGTGCCACCTAGACAAACCTATTGCCTCCGCCGAATTGGACCCACCCAACGCGCACAGTGCAAACTGACCCCCGACCAACCGGGGAGAAAGATCACCGATGCCGACAAGGCCCGCACCGACGGAACGCCAGAAGCGCCTGGGCGCCGAGCTGCGCAGGATGCGTCTGGCGGCCGGCCAGACCACGGAGTACGCCGCCGGACTGCTGGGGCTGGACCGTACGAAGGTGTCCAACATGGAGTCGGGCGTCCGGGCCACCTCGCCGGAGCGCATCCGGATACTCGCGAGCAACTACGAGTGCGCGGACGAGGGGTACATCGAGGCGCTGGTCGCCATGGCCGATGTACGCAAGCGGGGCTGGTGGCAGCAGTACAGGGGCACCCTGCCCCAAGGACTGCTGGACGTCGCCGAGTTGGAGTGGTTCGCCACCCGGCTGCGGAGCTACCAGACCGTGCACATCCCGGGGCTTCTGCAACTCGGCGAGTACGCCCGCGCCATCTTCGCCGCCGCGCTCCCGCCCCTGCCCAGGTCTGAGGTCGAACTCCGCGTCGTGCAACGCCTGCGGCGGCAGCAGGTACTCGACCGCGAGGGTCCCGTCGAGTACGTCGCGTACGTCCACGAGTGGGCCCTGCGCATGCAGTTCGGCGGGCGCCGTGCCATGCGCGAGCAGCTACAGCACCTCTGCCAGACCTCCGAGCGCGAGAACGTCGAGCTGCGCGTGCTCCCCGTTGAGGCCGGGGCCTTCCCCGGTGCCGGACACGCGGTGCTCTACGCCCACGGGGCGGTCCCCCATCTCGACACCGTGCAACTGGACTCCGCCCACGGTGGCGAGTTCACCCACTCAGAGGCTCAGCTCGCCAAGTACCGGGCCCACATGGACTGGTGGCACACCCATACGCTGAGCCCGAAGGACTCGCGGGAGCTGATCCACTCCATCGCCCGCCAACTCTGACGCACCGGAGAAGCCGCCATGCCTGACATCACCTGGGAAGAACCCTTCTGCGCCGAGGGAAACAACTGCTTCCGCATAGGCACCGACCCCAACGGCAACGCCTACATAGCCATCGCCGGCCACGAAGGCCACTACCTCACCGACACCCGAGAAGCCCTCCGCACCCTCATCCTCGACATCAAGGCCGGAAAGGCAGACCACCTTCTGTAGCCGAAGGCACAGCACTCACTCCGGCAACACCCCGGGACGGAACGGCTCCACCCCCACCACCCGCCGCACCCTCACCGGCTCGATCAACAACATCACCCGCCGCTCCCCGGGCAGGAGCCACGGATAACGCTCCTCCCCGATGTACTTCTGCGTCAGCCGGTCCATGGCCCGTTCCGCCTCCTCCCCCTCCACGAAGCGGACGACCCGCCCCCGTATCTCGGCCCGGTCGTAGGGGTTCTCGGAGTCGTGATGCGAAAGGGAAACGTACGGATTGCGCCGAAGATTCTCCTCCTTCACGCGCCCGATCGACGTGTTGACCATGACGTACTCGCCCTCGATGTCCACCCACATCGGCGACACCTGCGGAGCACCATCCGCCCCCACGGTGGCCAGGTGCCAGAAGTTGGGGGCGAGCAGCCGCTCCCGAATGTGCCCACTGAGCTTGTCCACTTTGCCCTCGCCATTGCTGACCACGCGACACCACTCCTCCGACCGAACCGCCACCTGATCGTCCACGACCAGCCCTACCCACCGCCCCCGAGCCGCACCCACCCGTAGGTTCCTACGACCCGTGATTGTGGCCGAACAGACCGTAGTCACCGCAGCCCCACCCCCATACGTTGTGCGCGTGCACCGACGCTCAGCCCACCACGGGCACCCACAGCAGCCGCAACCCGCACAGAACCCACAGCACTCACCGCAACAACCACCGCAGGACGCACAACAACCCGCCCCGCCCTTCAACGCCCCCGCCGCCCGCAGACTCCGCACAGCCCTCGGTATGGGACCCGAGCACGTGGCATACGGAATGCGCACCTCGTACGGGCTCCCCTACGTCACCCCGGACCTGGTCATGGCCTGGGAGCACGGGACAGTCGCCCCGAGCAGCCCCGAACTCACCGCACTCGCGGGGGTGTTGTGGTGCACGCAGGGTGAACTGATAGGCGCGCCCCGGACGTTGCGCGAACACCGCCTGGCCTGTGGCCTCGCCGCCGAGGACGTCGCCCGTGACGTCGGCCTCGACCTCCTCGCGTATCTGCGCATGGAGGAGACCAACCAGTGGCGGGGCAACGACCGCCAGGCCTCCGCTCTCGCCGAGGTGCTCGGCCTCTCGCTCCCCGACCTCGTCGCCGTCACCGGGCGCGAGGCGAAGCTCGGCGAACTCCTCCGCAGCGCGGTCACCACCCGCTGGCAGGCGTACACGCGACCGGCCGCCAAGCTGCTGTCACTGGACCGGCACTTCCTGGAGGGCGTCCTCCAGGAGATGCACACCGACTACCAGGGCCGCACGACCGCCAGTCTCACCTGGGCCAACGGCACCGCCGCGACCGACTCGAGCGACGCCGGACGCGAGTACCTGGAACAAATCGTCGAGCACTTCTGGACACTGGTCCAGCGAACGACGTACTAGGCATAAGACGACGTACTAGAGGCCCCCCAGACCCTCAGAAACCCCCAAGGGCCCGCCCCAAAACCCCCAGAACCCCCAGAACCTCCAGAATCCCGAGAACCCCCAAAACCCCTAGAACACCGACTCCGCCTCATCCATACGATCCTTCGACACCGTCTTCAACTCGGTCACCGCCTCCGCCAGCGGCACCATCACGATGTCCGTCCCCCGAAGCGCGGTCATCCTGCCGAACTCACCCCGGTGGGCGGCCTCCACCGCGTGCCAGCCGAACCGTGTCGCCAGGACCCGGTCGTACGCGGTCGGGGTGCCGCCCCGCTGGACGTGGCCGAGAATGACCGGCTTGGCCTCCTTGCCGAGGCGCCGCTCCAGCTCGTACGCCAGTGCCGTACCGATGCCTTGGAAGCGCTCGTGCCCGAACTGGTCGATCTCGCCCTTGCCGTAGTCCATCGTGCTCTCGGCCGGGTGGGCGCCCTCGGCGACACAGATCACCGCGAACTTCTTGCCCCGCGCGAAGCGCTCCTCGACCATCTTCACGAGGTGGGCCGGGTCGAACGGACGCTCGGGCAGGCAGATCCCGTGGGCGCCCGCCGCCATGCCCGACTCCAGGGCGATCCAGCCCGCGTGGCGGCCCATGACCTCGACGACCATCACCCGTTGGTGGGACTCGGCAGTCGTCTTCAGGCGGTCCATGGCCTCCGTGGCGACCCCCACCGCCGTGTCGAAGCCGAAGGTGCGGTCCGTGGACGAGATGTCGTTGTCGATCGTCTTCGGGACGCCGACCACCGGCAGACCGGCGTCCGCCAGCATCCGCGCCGCCGTCAGGGTCCCCTCGCCGCCGATCGGGATCAGCGCGTCGATGCCGAACCGGTGGGCCATGTCCTGCGCGTTCTCGCAGGCCTCCTGGAGGCGGCCGCGCTGGAGGCGGGAGGAACCGAGGATCGTGCCGCCGCGCGCCAGGATGCCGCTGACCTCGTTGAGGTCGAGCGTGCGGTAGTGGCCGTCGAGCAGGCCGGCGTAACCGTCCTCGAAGCCGATGACCTCGTCGTCGTAGTGCGTGACCGCTCGGTGCACGACCGACCGGATCACTGCGTTCAGGCCCGGACAGTCGCCGCCTGCGGTGAGAACTCCGATGCGCATCGTGCTGTGTCTCCTGCTCGTCCTGCTCGGTGCTGGTACTGATGAGCCAGTCCGATTGTTTCACGGCTCACAGGGCACTGCGGTTTCCACTCGGTCGATCCCGACGCCCGCCCTCGGGCCCTCTCCGGCCTCTTCCGCTCCCCTCCACTCGCCTCCCCTCGCCTCCCCTCGCCTCCCCTCCGCCCCCTCCACTCGCGCCATCCTGACGGGCGCCTTATCCAGCTGCAGAGGTATTGTCAAGAGGGTTCCGGCCACCGCGTCGGGTGATTTTTGCGCCCCCGCCCCAGGCATGAACCACACACGAACCAACCACGAACCACCCACAAATCAGACATGAAACGGAACGGAGAGCACGCGTGACGCGCAGCGTGTACGTGACCGGGATCGACCGCGGCGACGGCCGCCAGGTCGTGGAGCTGGGGGTCATGGAGCTCCTGACCCGTCAGGTCGACCGGGTGGGGGTGTTCCGCCCGCTCGTCCACCACACCCCCGACCGGCTCTTCGAACTGCTGCGCGCCCGCTACCGCCTCTCCCAGGACCCGACGACGGTCTACGGCCTGGAGTACGAGGCGGCCTCGGCCCTCCAGGCGGAGCGGGGGACGGACGAGCTGGTGTCCACGCTCGTCGACCGTTTTCATCGCGTCGCACGTGACTACGACGTCGTCCTCGTCCTCGGCACCGACTACGCCGACACCCAGTTCCCGGACGAGCTCGCGCTGAACGCACGCCTGGCGAACGAGTTCGGGGCGTCCGTCATCCCCGTCGTCGGCGGGCGCAAGCAGACCGCCGAGTCCGTCCGCGCCGAGACGCGCAACGCGTACCGCGCGTACGACGGACTCGGCTGTGACGTCCTCGCCATGGTCGTGAACCGGGCGGCGCGGGAGGACCGCGCGGAGATAGCCGAGCGGCTCGACTCCCGCCTGCCCGTGCCCAGTTACGTACTCCCCGACGAGCCCGCCCTCGCCGCGCCGACCGTCGCGCAGATCACCAGCGCCCTCGGCGGCAAGGTCCTCCTCGGCGACGACTCGGGGCTCGCGCGCGACGCGCTGGGCTTCGTCTTCGGCGGGGCGATGCTGCCGAACTTCCTCAACGCCCTGACCCCCGGCTGCCTGGTCGTCACCCCCGGTGACCGCGCGGACCTCGTCGTCGGCGCCCTCGCCGCCCACAGCGCGGGCACCCCGCCGATAGCCGGGTTGCTGCTCACCCTCGACGAGCGGCCCAGCGAGGAGATCCTCACCCTCGCCGCCCGGCTCGCCCCGGGCACCCCGGTGATCTCGGTGGCCGGCCTCAGCTTCCCCACCGCGGAGCGACTCTTCGCCCTGGAAGGCAAGTTGAACGCCGCCACGCCGCGCAAGGCGGAGGTCGCCCTCGGGCTCTTCGAGCGGTACGTCGACACCACCGGCCTCCTCGACCGCGTCTCCGCGCCCAGCACCGACCGCGTGACGCCCATGATGTTCGAGCACAAGCTCCTGGAGCAGGCCCGCTCCGACAAGCGCCGCGTCGTCCTTCCCGAGGGCACCGAGGAGCGCGTACTGCACGCCGCCGAGGTGCTGCTGCGCCGCGGGGTCTGTGACCTCAGCCTCCTCGGGCCCGTCGACCAGATCCGCAAGAAGGCCGCCGACCTGGGCGTCGACCTCGGCGGCAGCCAGCTGATCGACCCGCAGACCTCCGAGCTGCGCGACCGCTTCGCCGAGAAGTACGCCGAGTACCGCGCCCACCGGGGCGTCAGCGTCGAGCTGGCGTACGACGTGGTGTCGGATGTGAACTACTTCGGCACGCTCATGGTTCAGGAGGGGCTCGCCGACGGCATGGTGTCGGGGTCCGTGCACTCCACGGCCGCCACCATCCGTCCCGCCTTCGAGATCATCAAGACGAAGCCGGACTCCAAGATCGTCAGCTCCGTCTTCTTCATGTGCCTCGCCGACAAGGTCCTCGTCTACGGCGACTGCGCGGTGAACCCCGACCCGAACGCCGAGCAGCTCGCCGACATCGCCACCCAGTCGGCGGCCACCGCCCAGCAGTTCGGGGTCGAGCCGCGGATCGCGATGCTGTCGTACTCGACGGGTACGTCCGGGACGGGCGCCGACGTCGACAAGGTGCGCGAGGCGACCGAGATCGTGCGCTCCGGGCGGCCCGACCTGAAGATCGAGGGGCCGATTCAGTACGACGCCGCCGTGGAGCCGTCGGTCGCCGCGACCAAGCTGCCGGGGTCCGAAGTCGCCGGTCAGGCCAGCGTGTTGATCTTCCCGGACCTCAACACCGGCAACAACACCTACAAGGCCGTACAGCGCTCGGCCGGCGCGATCGCGGTCGGGCCGGTGCTGCAGGGGCTGCGCAAGCCGGTCAACGACCTGTCCCGCGGCGCGCTCGTGCAGGACATCGTCAACACCGTCGCCATCACCGCCATCCAGGCCCAGACGTCCACCAAGTGACGTACGAGAGGCCGCATTTCCCGGGCCTGTATCGATATGCGGCTACCGCCGCGTGGCCCCACCCCCGGCCGAAAAGACCCAGCCACCCGACAGAAAGCACAGCCCCGTGAGTGCCACCCGCGTCCTCGTCCTCAACTCCGGCTCCTCGTCGGTGAAGTACCAGCTGCTCGACATGCGCGACAGCAGCCGGCTGGCCATCGGCCTCGTCGAGCGCATCGGGGAGGAGAACTCCCGGATCAAGCACACCCTCGTCACGACGGACGAGTCCCGCGAGCGGACGTGGCCCATCGCCGACCACGAGGCCGCCCTCAAGGCCGTCGCCGAGGAACTGGCCCTGGACGGGCTGGGGCTCGACTCCCCCGAGCTGGCGGCCATCGGCCACCGGGTGGTGCACGGCGGCAAGCACTTCACCGAGCCCACCGTGATCGACGGCGCCGTACTCGCCGAGATCGAGCGGCTCATCCCAGTCGCGCCGCTGCACAACCCGGCCAACCTCACCGGGATACGTACGGCCCGGGCGCTGCGGCCCGATCTGCCGCAGGTCGCCGTCTTCGACACGGCGTTCCACACGACGATGCCGGAGTCGGCGGCGCGCTACGCGATCGACGTGAGGACCGCCGACGAGCACCGCATCCGGCGGTACGGGTTCCACGGGACCTCGCACGCGTACGTCTCCCGGGCCACGGCGGAGCTGCTGGGCAGGGCGCCGGAGGACGTCAACGTCATCGTGCTGCACCTGGGCAACGGGGCGTCCGCGTCGGCCGTACGGGGCGGGAAGTGTGTGGACACCTCCATGGGGTTGACGCCCTTGGAGGGGCTCGTGATGGGTACACGGTCGGGTGACATGGATCCGGCGGTCATCTTTCATTTGATGCGCGTTGGCGGAATGTCCACGGACGAGATCGACACTCTCCTCAACAAGAAGAGCGGTCTGATCGGACTGTGCGGCGACAACGACATGCGGGAGATCCGGCGGCGTGTCGACGCGGGTGACGAGCAGGCGCGACTCGCCTTCGACATCTACATTCACCGTCTGAAGAAGTACATCGGCGCCTATTACGCCGTGCTCGGCCGCGTGGACGCGGTCGCGTTCACCGCCGGGGTGGGCGAGAACGCCGCCCCGGTGCGCGAGGCCGCGATCGCGGGCTTGGAGGAGCTGGGCCTCGCGGTCGACGCCGGGCTCAACGCCGTACGCGGTGACGGGGCGCGGCTGATCTCGCCGGCGTCCGCGCGGGTGGCGGTCGCGGTGGTGCCGACCGACGAGGAACTGGAGATAGCGACACAGACGTACGCGCTCGTAGAAGGACGATAGAAGGCTGGACGACAGAAGGCTGGTAGAAGGCTGGTGGGAGGCTCGGAGAGGGCTGATGGAGACGGTTTCGGGGAGGTCCCGGCAATCTCACCTGAGCGGCATTCCGCCCTTTTGTAGCTTCCACCAGCCGGAATATTCCGTAGCGAAACAAACCGATAGGATCGCCCCATGCGCCGTTCGAAAATCGTCTGTACTCTCGGCCCCGCGGTCGACTCCCACGAGCAGCTTGTCGCGCTGATCGACGCCGGCATGAACGTGGCCCGCTTCAACTTCAGCCACGGCACGCACGCCGAGCACCAGGGTCGCTACGACCGGGTCCGCGCCGCCGCCGCCGAGACCGGCAGGGCCATCGGTGTCCTCGCCGACCTGCAGGGCCCGAAGATCCGTCTGGAGACCTTCGCAGAAGGTCCGGTCGAGCTGGTGCGCGGTGACGAGTTCACCATCACCACCGAGGACGTGCCGGGTGACAGGACCATCTGCGGTACGACGTACAAGGGCCTGCCGGGCGATGTCACGGCCGGCGACCAGGTGCTGATCAACGACGGCAACGTCGAGCTGAAGGTCACCGAGGTCGACGGGTCGCGGGTGCGGACGGTCGTCGTCGAGGGCGGTGTCATCTCCGACCACAAGGGCATCAACCTGCCCGGCGCGGCCGTGAACGTGCCCGCGCTGTCGGAGAAGGACGTCGAGGACCTGCGGTTCGCGCTGCGCATGGGCTGCGACCTGGTGGCGCTGTCCTTCGTGCGGGACGCCCATGACGTCCAGGACGTGCACAAGGTGATGGACGAGGTGGGCCGGCGCGTCCCCGTCATCGCCAAGGTGGAGAAGCCGCAGGCCGTCGAGAACATGGACGACGTGGTCATGGCCTTCGACGGCGTGATGGTGGCCCGCGGTGACCTGGCCGTGGAGTACCCGCTCGAAAAGGTCCCGATGGTGCAGAAGCGGCTCATCGAGCTGTGCCGCCGCAACGCCAAGCCGGTGATCGTGGCGACCCAGATGATGGAGTCGATGATCACCAACTCCCGTCCCACGCGCGCCGAGGCCTCCGACGTGGCCAACGCGATCCTGGACGGCGCCGACGCGGTCATGCTGTCCGCCGAGTCGTCGGTGGGCGCGTACCCGATCGAGACCGTGAAGACGATGTCGAAGATCGTCCGGGCGGCGGAGCAGGAGCTGCTGTCGAAGGGCCTGCAGCCCTTGGTCCCGGGCAAGAAGCCGCGTACGCAGGGCGGTTCGGTCGCCCGCGCCGCCTGCGAGATCGCCGACTTCCTCGGCGGCAAGGGCCTGGTGGCGTTCACCCAGTCCGGCGACACCGCCCGCCGGCTCTCCCGCTACCGCGCGATCCAGCCGATCATCGCGTACACCACCGACGAGTCCACCCGGAACCAGCTGGCTCTCAGCTGGGGTGTCGACTCCCACGTCGTGCCGTTCGTGAACAGCACCGACGCGATGGTCGACCTGGTCGACCAGGAGATGATCAGGCTCCGCCTGTTCGACGAGGGCGACATCGTGATCATCACCGCCGGCTCCCCGCCCGGGGTTCCGGGGACGACGAACATGGTCCGGGTGCACCACCTCGGTGGCGGGGCTCGCGACTGACGGTCGGCCCTTCGTCCGTGGTCCGTAGTCCGTAGTCCGTACGACGCTGAGGGCGCCCCCTGTGACAGGGGGCGCCCTCCAGCGTCTGCGGCTCCCGGACGGGTCTGATCGACTGCTCAGTCGGTCATGTACTGGTGCAGCCCCGGCACGGTGAGCGTGCCGCCGAACTGGCCGGCCTGGACGACCCTCACCTTGGTGAAGTAGATGATCGGGATGTCCAGCGGCGGCGGGTGCTCCGGGCTGAACGTCACCGGTATCAGGCCGAGCAGGTTGCCGGAGATGGACTCGGTGTACATGACCGTGTCGCCGTCACGGATGGTGGACGTGGAGCCCTTGGCCGCCTGCACGTGGTGCGTGACTCCGGCCTGCTTGTCCTGCACCGTCTGGTGCAGATCGCCGATGTCGGTGCCGTCGGAGATGACGTACTTCAGGACTTCCTTGACGGTGCCGTTGGCGGTCTTCACCTTGACGACGCCCTCGTAGGAGGCGCCCTTGAGCAGCAGCGAACTGGCGTCCAGGTACCAGGGGTCGTCGGGCAGAGGCGGGATGCCCTGCTCGACGCCGCCCTCGTCGTCGGTGGCGGTCGGGCAGTCGTCCGGGTCCGTGGTGGAGGTCGCGGAGGGGCTGGCGGTGGCGGCGGAGGCGGTTGCCTTCTCGGCTGCCTCGTCAGCCGCCTTCCCGACTTCGTTCCCGGCCTCCTGCACCGGGTCCTCGGCCGTCGCCCCGGACTCCTTCTCCTTGTCCGCCGTGTCCTTGGCCGCGGTGTCGTCGGCCGTCCCGGCGGCCTTGTCGGCCGCTTCCTTCGCGTCCTCGGCCTTGTCGGCGGGGTCCTCCGCGGCCGGGGCCGACGGGGTGGCCGACGGGCTCGGGGTCTCCGCGGGGCTCTCGGACTCCTCATCGTCGGGCGTGAAGATGTCCTTGATCGCCTCGCCGATCTCCTCCAGGACGTTGCCACCGCCGTCCGACGGAGAAGGCGTCGCCGTGGACGGGTCGCCGCCGCTGGAGGGGGACTTGGTGGCTGTCTCGGACGGCGTGGGCTCGGCCTTGTCGTCGGAACCTGAATCCGACGAAGAGTCCTCACCCGAGGAGCCCGCGGAATCCGAGGAATCAGAGGAGTCCGAAGAGGGCGTGTCCGCGGGCTTGTCGTCCGAGGAGTCGGAGCCCGAGCCGGAACCCGAGTCCGAGCCGGAGCCGGAGCCGGAGTCCGCGCCCGAATCCGAAGAGTCCTCCTCGTCCTTCGTCCCGTCGTCCGCCGAGGCGGAGGGCGACGGCGTGGCCGACGCGTCCTCGCCGATCTCGGCGTCCTCCAGAGCCGCGACGCAGTCCTTGTACTCCTCCGCCGTCAGGCTCTTGGACGCCTCCTGGACCGGGTCGTCGGCAATGGCGAGCGTCGGCGTGAAGCCCATCCCCATGAGGACCGCGGTCGGCATCGCCGCCAGGGCTATCGCCTTGCCGGCCGGCATGTGGAACCTGGTGAACAGCGGCTTCCGGGGTGCCGCGTGCCGCGGTCCGGATCTCGCACGGGACTCTCCCACCGAAGTCCCGTCGGTCACCTCGTCAGTCGGCACTGTGCCTCCCGTTCGTCCCGTTCGTCGGGGTCGTACCTGACAGATCGTCGGCCTCGCCGTTCGCCGCCCCGTTCACGGCTCCAGCGGCCGCCGGCTCCGGGGCGCCGTCCGGGTCCCGGGGACCCTGGAGGTCCTGGGGAGCCTGCGGGTCCTTGGGACCATGCGAGTCCTGGGGAGGCGCCGCCGACGGAGCGGCCGCGACCGGCGGTTCCTCGCTGCCGGGCACCCAGGACACGGCCATCGCGCCGCCGATCAGGGCGAGCAGGAAGCCGATGAAGAAACCGCCGAGGTTGGAGACCGGGAGGGACACCAGCCCCAGGAGGATCGCGGCGACACCGGCGAAGGTCCGCACGTGCCGCTGGAACCACAGGCTGACTCCGAGTACGACCAGCAGCACCCCGATGATGAGCGACCCGGCGCCGCCCGTCGTCGCCATGGCCAGCGTGAGATGGCCGAGCTGAAGGTCCGCGTACGGGAAGTACATGATCGGGAAGCCGCCGAGCAGGACGAACAACCCGGCCCAGAAGGGACGCGTGCCCCTCCAGTCGCGGAAGCGCCGCCGGAGGACGCGGAGATAGTCTTCGTTCTGCCCCGTTGACTCGGCGCTCATGGACAACAGCTCCCTGGAACGGCTTGCTGTGAGAAGTTCGCGTACGGGAAAGGGGTATGCGCGAAGGGCGCGTCCGTGCACATACGCGGTTCTCGTTATGTACGAGATGAACGGGCGGGCGAAGAAGCCGAGACCCCCTCACCCGCCCAGGGAGTGCCTAGTAGCACTCGTTGACGCCCTTGTGCAGCGTCATCCTCAAGTTGCTCAGCTTGAAGGTTCCGGCGGTGGTCGCCCACGCCGTCTGCTTCACGTTGGTCAGCGTCGCGGTGTCGGACTGCTGGCCGAACCCGAAGGGGTTGGCCTGCTCGCCGCCGCCCTTCATGCCCGGACCCTTGCTGGCGTCCTTGGCGGCCACACCGATGTCGATGTTGCGGAAGACCGCGTCGGCCGAGAGTTCCTCGACGTCGATGTACAGGTTGTCGGCTTCGACCTTCTTGCCACCCGTACCGGCGGTCAGCTTGAGGCTGACGCTGCCGATGAGCGGGATGCCCGGTGTGACAACCGACTGGCACATGTTGGTGATCTCCGCGCGCTTGAACGCGGAGACGGCAACGGGATGCGCCGTCTTCTCACCCTTGAGGGTGTAGCCCTCGTCGAGGGCCCCGTACTGAGAGAACCCCGTACCGTCGAGCCGGTCCGCCGTCACCTTGAACGACTGCCCCGACACGCTGAACGACGCCGCGAGAGCACCCTGCGCGAGGGCGACACCTATCGCTGCCGTCGCGGCGACGCTGGGCACCATGACCACAGCGAACCGCTTCCATCTGGTCCCGCCACGCACTTGGGACTCCATATTTCCTCCTTCTCGGACGTACATCTCCTGACCCTGACTTGGCCCCTGGAACAGCGGCTCAGCCGGGCAGGGATGGGAGAAGTGCTACGTCCCCGGGAAGGGGAGCGCCCGCGCTCGGCGGCGCGAACCGCGCCCGAATCACCGGCGATCACCCCCGAGCGACAACCACTGGTCGCGCCTGACACACATCACGCACAACCTGCTGGACAGGCTCCGCCGGTCGGGCAGAGACCCCCCTGTCCAAGAGCCGGCGCCACTGCCGCCGGCTCTACTCGGTGGGGACCCAGAAAACCCGTTGACCCGACTGGCTGGCGGGGCACGGGAATGGACCGAGCGACGCCGATCGTGGTCCATTCTCGCCGCCCCCGCAAGGGGGTTCGTTACTCGCTAGTAACGGACGGATAACCGAACAACACCCCGACGACACCGGACAACAACTCAGGGTTGCGTCAAGCGAGTCGACACATCCGTGGATGTCCGGACGGAATCCGACAGATCTACCCCCCTGGCTTACTCCAAGTAACAGCGGCCGCGATTACCAAGATTTGGTAAAGCGCGGCCGCAGTGTCACTCTGTCGCCAAATCCCTTTACCCGAGCACCACCGGCCCCGGCGTTTAGGAACTGGTCAGGGACCGGGTGGACCGGGTGGGGCCGCCCGTCAGAACAGCGCCCGCGCCAGCGCCCGGCGCGCCGCGGTCACCCGCGGATCGTCGGCACCCACGACCTCGAACAGCTCAAGTAGCCGCAGCCGTACGGCATCCCGGTCGTCCCCGGCCGTCCGCTGCACCGCGTCGATGAGCCGCCCGAACGCGTCCTCCACATGCCCGCCCACAAGGTCCAGGTCGGCGGCCGCGATCTGCGCGGCGACGTCGGCGGGGTTATCGGCGGCCGTCTTGCGCACCACCTGCGGGTCCGCACCCTGCACCCGCTGGAGCAACTCGGCCTGGGCGAGGCCCAGTTTGGCCTCGGTGTTGCCCGGGTCGTCGCTCAGCACATTCTTGTACGCCTGGACGGCACCGCCCAAGTCACCCGCGTCCAGGGCCTGTACGGCGGCTTCGAGCAGGTGGTCGTAGGGGCCGGCCGGGGCCTGCGGGGCCGGTTCGACGGCGGCGCCGGGCTCCGCGTCCGGGTTCACCGTCAGACCCGTCAGACCGAAGCGCTGCTCGGCGACCTGCACGAGCTGGTCGAGGGTGCCGCGGATCTGCTCCTCGGGGGCGGCGCCCTGGAAGAGAGGCAGGGCTTGCCCGGCCACAACGGCGAACACAGCCGGGATGCCCTGCACCCCGAACTGCTGCATCAGCATCTGATTGGCGTCGACGTCGATCTTCGCGAGGACGAACCGCCCGTTGTACTCGACGGCCAGCCGCTCCAGCACCGGGCTCAGCTGCTTGCAGGGCTGGCACCACTCGGCCCAGAAGTCGATGACGACGGGCACCTCGGTGGACCGCTGCAGGACGTCCCGCTCGAACCCGGCCTCGTCGACGTCGATCACGAGGTCGGCCGGGGAGACGCCCCCTCCCCCGCCACCCTGCCGGGTCGCTTCAGCGCGCGCCTGCTCCGCCTTCGCCTTGGCCTCCTGGGCCGCCTTCACCGCGGCGAGGTCGACGACTCCGCTCATGGACATGTTCCGTGGCTGCATGCGTCTATCCTCCCCCCTCGACGCGCACGTGTGAAAACGCCGCGAAACCCCGACTGCCTACACAGCCCTTTCGATACGCCCCGTAGCGTATCTGCCTCGGGGTACTCCGCGAAACCACGCACCGGTGATCTCCCTCACGGCTCCCCGGCAAACATGCGCTACGACAGCAAACACGCCCCACGAGAACCCCGGCTATGTTCGACGAATGCAGAGCCGCGCCTCCTCCCCATCGACCCCATCCCCATCCCCATCCGCCCCACGCCCTACAGGTCGCCCGCGCAGCGCCGCCGCGGACACGGCCATCCTGGAGGCGACGCGCGCGGCCCTGGTGGAACTGGGCTGGTCCAAGCTGACGCTCGGCGACGTGGCGACCCGGGCGGGCGTCGCCAAGACGACGCTGTACCGGCGGTGGGCAGGAAAGAACGAGCTCGTGGTCGACGCGGTCGCGGTGCTTTTCGACGAGCTCGAACTGCCCGACCGGGGAAGCCTCGCCGCCGATGTGGAGGGCGTGGTCCTGCAGTTCGCCGCGCTGCTGGAGCGTCCGGAGACCAGGACCGCACTGATGGCCGTGGTCGCCGAGTCGACCAGCGATGCCGCTCTGCGCGACCGCATCCGCTCGTCGATCGTCGACCGCCAGAAACACCTCGTCATAGAGGGTCGCGCCCGCGCCCAGGCCCGAGGTGAGCTGCCGATGGAGAACGACCCGGAGACAGCGGCCCGCGGTTCGGACCTGATCTTCGACGTGATCGCAGGCGCGGTGGTCCATCGCACCCTGGTGAGCTCAAGGCCCGTCGACGCGGACTGGGCCCGCGACTTCACCCGCCTCCTGCTGAGCGGGCTGACCTCAACCTCACCCACCTGAGCTCCTTCCGCCGCCACGCGTCAGCCCCGAACGAACTGCACGTCGCGGGCGGCGTTCCTCCCGCGTTCCTCGCCGTCGGGATACGCCCGCAGCCCCCGCTCCTTGATCCTGGTCGAAGATCTTCTCCGCGTCGGCCTCGATCAGGCCCGGGGCTTCACCAGGCTCCTTCTGAACGGCCTGACCTCATCCGCGACAGCCCGACGTCCCGCCTGTTCAGCTTCTCACCCGGCCAGCTCGCACCAGACCAGCTTTCCGCGCACGCTGGGCGCCCCAAGGGAGTAATGCCCCCACCGATCAGCCAGCTCTTCCACGATCCCCATCCCGCGCCCCCCCTTCACGGTCCGCCCCGCACGGGCGCGGCGCCCGGGGCGGCTCACTGCTGGTGTCCCACACGGAGAGGCGCAGCCACTTCCCCGACCTCTTCACCCGGAGACAGGCGGGGCCGGGCGCGTGCACATGCGCGTTGGTGACCAGCTCACTTACCAACAGCTCGGCGGTGACCAGGAGTTCACCGAGTCCGTGTGCCCGGAGGATCAACCGCAGAGCACCTCGTGCAACGCCGACGGCCAAGGGATTGTGCGGGAGGTTGATGCTGTACTCCCAGTCGTCCTCGTCGTTGTTCATGAGGCCTCCGCTCAAGGGAAGATTCACAACTCGGCTGCGCACAGCACGCGTTGATTGCGATACTGACGGTAGGCATGGGGGATCAGAAATTCCACCTCACACCTCGAAAGAGTGAAGGTCAACTTCAGGAAAGGGATGGGATCTTGGCACTCCGAACCAGGATCAGCGAGCGACAGCGACGCCTCGCGGCCGAGCTGCGCCGACTGCGCGAAGCCCGTGGTATCAGCTCAAACGAGGCCGCTGAGGCCGCCGGGTTCAGGGCATCCTTCCTGAGTAAGGTCGAGGCCGGCCGCACCGCCATCGCGACCGACCGACTTCTCAGGCTGTGCGAGCACTATGGGGTCACTTATGACTCCTATCTCGAGGCCTTGGTCGCCATGTCCGAATCCAGCGGCAAGGGATGGTGGAGCGCCTACCAGGAACGGGTCACTCAGTACGCGCTCAACCTCGCGGAACTGGAGGCCGAAGCAGTCGGCCTCTGCTCGTACGAGCCTCTGCTCATCCCTGGTCTGTTGCAGACCGACGAGTACATCCGGGCTCTGTTCGGGGATGTGCAGCCCAAGCACGCCACGTCCGAGGACGCCATCGCCTTCCGGCTGGAGCGCCAGAGGGTCCTCACGGGTCAGACGGCCCCCACCGTGCACGCGGTAATCCATGAGGCCGCCCTGCGCATGCACTATGGCGGTTCCGCTGTCATGCGCAGGCAGTTGCTGCATCTCATCGAGCTGGCGAGGCTGCCGAACGTGACCATCCAGATCTTCCCGTTCCGCACCCGGACATACCCTGGCGTCAGCACTCCGCTTCTGTACGCGGCACCACACGTGGAGGAACTGGCCACCGTCGTCCTGGACCATCCAGCCGAGCCGATCTACCGTGACACGCAGGAACACCTGTCCCAATACCGCTCGCTCTTCGGCCGGTTGAAGGAATCCGCACTCGCACCAGTCGATCCAAGTGCCGCGCCCGAGGCCCATGCGGTACCGGACTCACTGACGCTGATCCAGCACCTCCTGTACGACCTCTAGAAGGGCCCGAAGTGCTCCACCTCTCCTGGCAGAAGTCCTCGTTCAGCAGCGACGAGTCCAACAACTGCCTCTACCTCGCCGCCACCCCCGACGGCACCCTCCGTCTCCGCGAGAGCGACACCCCGCACGACATCATCGCCACCACACCCGCCCGCCTGGGCCACCTCATACGGGCGCTGAAAGCAGACCGCTCGCCACTGCCGCCGCACGCAGCAGGTCATGCGGATAGCGGTGCGGCATCTTGATGCCCGTGCGGTTGGTGAAGAGGGGACCGCCGTGCGTACTGTCCCGGGGCGGGCGGCGGCGCGGCAGGTAGGCGTTGACGGTCTCGGCGACCAGGGTCGGCAGGGTCACCAGGCGGTGCCCGCCCTCGGAGTACGGCAGCCGCAGCGTGTCGGCGCCCCCGCCGATGTCCCGCACAGTGATGAGGTCGTCGAGGCTGATGGCGAGGACCGCGCCGGCGCGCAACCCGAGGCCGAGTTGCAGGTAGCCGCAGGCGCGGTCCTGGTGAAGGCAGGGCGAATCCCGTCGGCCGCGCTCGTCGAACGCGGCCAGCAGCACGGCGATCTGCCACGGGTCGAGGCCCGCCGGAGTCAACTGGGCCGGATTCGTCAGACGGGGCCGGCGGGCCGCCAGGTTGTACACAACGGCGTCCCTGCTGACCGCGTACGCGTAGAAGGAACGGACCGCGGAGACGCGCCGGGCCGTGGCGCTGTGCGGTGCCCCGGGCTGATGGGCCCACAGGGCGATGTGCTGGGCGGCGACCCGGTCCCAGGGAAGCCCTGCCTCACGGCAGTGCTGGAACCAGTCGCCGGCATGTTCCCGGTAGTTCTCTCGCGTACGCGGGGGATACACGGTCGCCCCCAGCCACGGCTCCAGCAGTTCGTACGGATCCCAGCCCACAGTGCCCTCCTCCGCCGCCCATCCTGGCACGTGGCCTTCGGCACCGTGGCCGGTGTCGCCTCAGAAGCCGGCCGGCTCGGTGTACACCCCCCACTCGTCCCGCAGCGCGTCGCAGATCTCGCCCAGGGTCGCCTCCGCGCGTACGGCGTCCAGCATCGGGCCGATCATGTTCGAGCCGTTCCGCGCGGCCGTGAGCATGCCGTCCAGGGCCGTGCGGACGGCCGTGTCGTCGCGGGCCGCCCTGCGGGTGGAGAGCACGCGCACCTGCTCCCGCTCGACCTCGTGGCTGACCCGCAGGATCTCCAGGTCTCCGGTCACGGAACCGTGGTGGACGTTCACGCCGACGACCCTCTTGTCGCCCTTCTCCAGGGCCTGCTGGTAGCGGAAAGCCGACTCGGCGATCTCGCCGGTGAACCAGCCGTCCTCGATGCCGCGCAGGATGCCGGAGGTGATCGGGCCGACGGGGTGCCGGCCGTCGGGATGCGCCCGCAGCCCCCGCTCCCTGATCTGGTCGAAGATCCGTTCCGCGTCCGCCTCGATCCGGTCCGTCAACTGCTCGACGAACCAGGAACCGCCCAGCGGGTCGGCCACGTTGGCGACACCCGTCTCCTCCATCAGCACCTGCTGGGTACGCAGCGCGATCTCCGCCGCCTGCTCGCTCGGCAGCGCGAGCGTCTCGTCCAGGGCGTTGGTGTGGAGGGAGTTCGTACCGCCCAGCACCGCCGCGAGCGCCTCCACGGCCGTACGGACGACGTTGTTGTACGGCTGCTGGGCCGTCAGCGAGACACCCGCCGTCTGCGTGTGGAAACGCAGCCACTGCGCCTTCTCCGACCGCGCCCCGTACACGTCCCGCATCCAGCGCGCCCAGATCCGCCGCGCCGCCCGGAACTTGGCGATCTCCTCGAAGAAGTCGACGTGCGCGTCGAAGAAGAAGGAGAGGCCCGGCGCGAAGACATCGACATCGAGCCCGCGCGAGAGACCCAGCTCCACATACCCGAACCCGTCCGCCAGCGTGTACGCCAGCTCCTGCGCGGCCGTCGAACCCGCCTCGCGGATGTGATAGCCGGACACGGACAGCGGCTTGTACGCGGGGATCTTCGTCGCGCAGTGCTCCATCAGGTCCCCGATGAGGCGAAGGTGCGGCTCGGGCTGGAAGAGCCACTCCTTCTGCGCGATGTACTCCTTGAAGATGTCGGTCTGGAGTGTGCCGTTCAACAGCCCCGGGTCCACGCCCTGCCGCTCGGCCGCGACCAGGTACATGCAGAACACCGGGACCGCGGGCCCCGAGATCGTCATGGACGTCGTCACGTCGCCCAGCGGGATGTCCTTGAAGAGGACCTCCATGTCGGCCGCGGAGTCGATCGCGACCCCGCAGTGCCCGACCTCGCCGAGCGCGCGCGGGTCGTCGGAGTCGCGCCCCATCAGCGTGGGCATGTCGAAGGCCACGGAGAGCCCGCCCCCGCCGTTGGCGAGGATCGACTTGTAGCGCTCGTTGGTCTGCTCGGCGTTCCCGAACCCGGCGAACTGCCGGATGGTCCACGTCCGCCCTCGGTAGCCGGTCGCGTAGAGCCCCCGCGTGAACGGGTACTCCCCGGGCCAGCCGATCCGCTCGAACCCGTCGTACGTGTCTCCGGGCCGCGGTCCGTACACGGGCTCCACCGGGTCACCGGAGAGCGTCGTGAAGTCGGCCTCACGCTTGCGTGAGGCGTCGTAGCGGGCCTGCCAGCGACGGCGGCCTTCCTCGATGGCGTCAGCGTCCATGACTCCAATTTACTAGGACGTCCTAGTAAATGTCGATGGGAAACCGCCGCACACGTATTCGTACGGCGGTGAAAGCCCTACTGGATCACGCCTTGGCGACCGCGGGCGAGTCCTCCGCGATCTTCGACTCCAGCTCGTGACTGACCTTGCGCTCGACCACGAATGCCGCAGTGGGAATGGTCCCCGCCAGCAGCACCCACAGCTGCTTGCCGACCGGCCACTTCGCCTTGGAACCGAGGTCGAAGGCGAAGACCAGGTAGACGACGTACAGCCAGCCGTGCGCGATGCTGACGACGCGCGTGAAGTCCGCGGCACCGTCCAGGTCGAGCACGTACTTGCCGACCATCCCGAGGGTCAGCAGGACCAGCAGCACACCGGTGACATAGGCCATGACGCGGTAGCGAGTCAGCACGGACTTTTTCATGCGTACGAGCCTAACCGGCCCGAAAATCCCCGCGCGGGCGGGGAGCAGCGTCATGACGCGGTCGTGGGCAAGCACGCTTCAGGACCATCCCACGGGACCATCCCCACGTCGGCGGGGAGCACCGCAACCGACCCACCGCAAGAGTACGCGCACGCCTCAGTCCGCGTCCTGGAAATCCCCAGCCGCCACCCGCAAGGGCCGGAGCATCGCAAAAATCTCGGCGCACTCCTCGCCGTCGTACGCCCCCAGCCCGAAGTCCATCGCCATCAGGTCGCGGGTGGCCGCGTCGCAGACCTCGCGGCCCTTCTCGGTGATGGAGGCGAGGGTGCCGCGGCCGTCGTTGGGGTTGGGGCGCTTGTCGACGAGGCCGGATCTGACCAGGCGGTCCACGGTGTTCGTCACCGACGTGGGGTGCACCATGAGGCGCTCGCCGATCTTGGACATCGGCAGCTCGCCCTTCTGCGAGAAGGTGAGCAGCACCAGCGCCTCATAGCGCGCGAAGGTCAGCCCGTACGGCTTGACCACCGCGTCGACCTCGGCGAGCAGGATCTGCTGCGCGCGCATGATCGAGGTGATCGCGGCCATGGACGGCACGTTTCCCCAGCGCTGCTTCCAGTGTTCGTCGGCGCGGGCGATGGGATCGAACGAGAGGCTGAGGGGCTTCGACACGGCAAAGACCTTACCGGCCGGTCACATGCCGGTCAGCCCCGTCTCGCTTTTCGGGCGGCGGGGGCGAGAACAAAGCCCGTACCCCAGTCGGCGGCAGGCTCAGCGTTGGGACGCTCGCCGCAGCTGGTGCCGTACCGCACGTTGGGCGACCGGCCCGAGGGACTCCAGGGCGGCGACCAGGGTCGCGAGGTGCTGAAGGGCGGCGAGGGCGGAGTGGGCGCCCTCGGGGTCGACGCCCTCGTACAGCTCGATGCCGACGAAGGACGCGGCGACGGCCCGGGCCAGCCCCGAGGGGTCGGCGAAGTCGCCCAGGGGGCTGCCCGCGAGGACCCGCGTGAGGATCTTCTCGATCTCCGTGATCCAGAGGTCCAGCCCCGCCACCGTGGCGGGAGCCAGCCGCGGCTGGGTCTGGGCCCCGGCGAGCAGCTGACCGAGGACGGCCACGTGCCCCTCGGCCCGCTCCTCCTCGTGCATCTCCCGCCCGAACTCCAACAGCTCGGCCAGCGAACCGATCTCCGACAGACGGGGCCGGTAACGCGCCACCCGCTGCTCCGCCCCGTGCCGGCACGCCGCCGCCAGCAACTCGTCCACGGACCCGAAGTGGTAGAAGACGAGCGCCTGGTTCACCCCCGCCGATGCCGCGATCGTCCGCGCGGACGTCTTCGCGATCCCCTGCTCGACGAGCGTCCGCAACGCCCCCTCCAGCAACTTGACCTTCGTCGCCTCGCTCACGCCCGCGCCTCCTCGCGGACGGGCCGCAGGCCGGGGCGTACGCCACACGCGCGGACATCCATGTACGAGGCCGCGAAGGACCCCTCGTACCCGAACAGCGGACCGAAGTGCCGGTTCACCACCCGTACCCGGATCCGAAAGCGCCCCGTCGACTCGTCGAACGACTCCCTCACCTCCGCGTCCCCGCCGATGAGTTCGGGTACGCGTACGTCCACCGGCCCCTCCCGGAACCGGTGCTCACCGGAGCGGATGAGCAGCGAACCGTCGGGCTCCGCGCCGAAGTGCAGGTCACTGGCGAGGTGCTGATGCGTGCCGAGGTAGTCCAGGACACGGTCGCCCTTGGGGCTCAGGACCATCTGGGCGTCGAATCGGCGGGAGCGGCCGGGGAGTTGGAAGGTGCGCACGAAGGTCACCGTCTCACGGCCGAAGCCGTCGACGTACGGGATGTTCTCGATCGTGAAGGGCACGGCGCGGCCCGTGCGGGGGACGAGGATGTTGCGGGTGCCGCCCAGGAGCAGGAACGGCTTGACGAAGCCC
Source organism: Streptomyces sp. NPDC002845 (assembly GCF_053591955.1). Classification (NCBI taxonomy): domain Bacteria; kingdom Bacillati; phylum Actinomycetota; class Actinomycetes; order Kitasatosporales; family Streptomycetaceae; genus Streptomyces; species Streptomyces sp. NPDC002845. The sequence goes on from NZ_JBSFUU010000075.1 coordinate 22,217, forward strand.
CGGCCGTGCCAGACGCGGTCCATCACCCCGCGGCCGACGCATGCCTCACCGCTCGCCAGGCCCACGGAGAAGCGGCGCCGCAGTTCCGGATGGAGGCGGTCGAAGTCGGCGCCCATCACCGTACGGAAGATCGAGGTCATGACCGGCGCTCCAGGGTCGTGAGAAGTCGGGGGGTACGCGCGCGCGTGGGCGGGGTCCGAAGGCAGCGGCGGGCCGCCGGGGTGCCGGGCAGGGGTGGCACGACGAGGGCTGCCAGGACGGCGAGGACCGCGAGTACCGGGGTCGCGAACAGCGTGAGCGGGGCCAGCGGGCCCGCCGTGCCCACGAGCGCCCCGTACGCCAGGCCGGAGCCCGCAAGGGCGATCACCAGGGTCCGTACGGCCAGTTCGGCCAGCCATCGGCGCAGCGCCCGCTCGGGGGTGACGCCCCGCTCCAGCCACAGCCTGAGCCGGTCGAAGGACCAGGCCGTGGCCCAGCCCATGAGGGGGCGGAACAGCAGCCGGTCGGCCACGGCGCCGAAGCGGCCCCAGCGCGGGCGGTAGTCGTAGCCGGTGAGGAAGCGGACACCGTCCCCGTCCGGGACGTACCGCCAGTAGCCGCTGCCCTCGGCGAGGAGCGACAGGGGGTGCGGTGAGGCGAAGCGGAGGGCGGAGGTGCGGGTGCCGTCGGGGCGTTCCTTCTCCCCGGCGGACATGCCCGTTCCGGCGACGGTCAGGAAGGGCAGCACGCGCGTGGCGTACCGGAAGCGCTGTGGCTCGCTCTCCGCGCGCGGGAGGTAGTCGATCTCCGTGAAGCGCAGGTCCCAGCGCTGGTGCCGCGCGGGCTCCTGGGTGCGCGCCCAGAGGTCGTCGAGGTCGGCGCGTATGTGCGCCTCCACGTACAGACCGTTCGGCCCTTTCATCGCAAACCCCCATGCCGACGGCACCTTTTGAGCGACTGCTCAACATCGCCGATGGGCAGACTACATGCTTTTGAGCGGTTGCTCAAATGGCGGGCACAAGAAAACCCCGGCCCGGAAGGGCCGGGGTTTTCCTCTTACGGGCTCTACGGGGTTTCCTCGACAGGGTCTTCCTCGACGAGGTCGTCCTCGCGCACTCAGGCGGACAAGTGCCGCTCCACCGTCTCCACCTTCGACGTGAGGCCGTCCGTCACTCCGGGGCGGATGTCCGCCTTCAGGACGAGCGACACCCGGGGCGCCCGCTCCTCGACGGCGGCGACGGCGCGCTTCACGACGTCCATGACCTCGTCCCAGTCGCCCTCGACCGAGGTGAACATCGCGTCGGTGCGATGGGGCAGGCCCGACTCACGGACGACGCGCACGGCGTCGGCGACGTACTCCCCGACGTCCTCGCCGACGCCGAGGGGCGTCACGGAGAAGGCGACGATCATGCGCCGACGGTCCCTTCCTTGCGAACGCGGGAGGCGATCGCGGCGTCGACCGCGTTCTCGGCCTCACGCTTGAGCATGCGCTCGGCGAAGAAGCCGCCGGCGGGCAGGACGGAGAGGACGAAGTAGAGGGCCGCCCGCCCGAGGGGCCACTTGGCGCGGTTCCAGGCGTCGGCCCAGAAGATCACGTACAGGATGAAGAGGATGCCGTGGATCATGCCCATCACGGGCACCGCGTTGAACTCCGTGGTCCGCTTCAGCACCGAGCAGACGAGCAGGAGGAGGAAGGAGACGGCCTCGGGGGCGGAGACGAGGCGCAGACGGCGGAGGGCGGAGGCGGTCTTGATGTCCACGGGTCGGGTCACCTTCGGTGGGGTCGGCGAGTCGGCACGCTTTGTGAACGTACGCACAAGCGTTTGGCCCATTGTGGCATCCGGCCCAGCGGCCCCCTTCCGGTACCCCTAAGGGGCCGATCAGGGTCGAGATCCACCCACAGGCTCTGTCCCCGTGACCTATCGGACAGCTACCTTCACCCCGTGGCGATGTTCCGACTTCAAGGCAGCAAGGTGCTCGCCGTCGACATGACCGGGGACGCCGTGAAGGCGAAAAACGGCTCGATGGTCGCGTACGACGGGCAGATGGCGTTCAAGAAACTGAGCGGCGGTGGTGAGGGGATCCGCGGGATGGTGACGCGGCGCCTCACCGGTGAACAGATGACGGTGATGGAGGTTAAGGGGAACGGGACGTGCTGGTTCGCGGACCGGGCCTCCGACATCAACCTCGTGAGTCTCCAGGGGGACAAGCTGTACGTGGAGTCGAGCAACCTGCTCGCGGCGGACGGCGGACTGCGCACGGGTACGTCCTTCACGGGGCTGCGTGGCGCCTCGCAGGGCAACGGGCTGTTCACGACGACCGTCGAGGGCCACGGGCAGGCGGCAATCATGTCCGACGGCCCGATGGTCGTGCTGCGGGTGAGCCGGCAGTACCCGCTGACCGTGGACCCGGGCGCGTATGTCGCGCACCAGGGCGATGTCCGGCAGTCCTTCCAGTCCGGTGTGACGTTCCGCACGCTCATGGGTGAGGGCGGCGGCGAGGCCTTCCAGATCCGCTTCGAGGGCGACGGCCTGGTGTACATCCAGCCGAGCGAGCGGAACACGATCGCGGGGGACGTGTGACATGCCTTTCCGTGAGATCAACTCCAAGATGATCGAAGCGACGGTCGTGCCCGGCCAGCGGCTGTTCAGCCAGCGCGGCGCGATGCTCGCCTACAAGGGCGAGGTGTCCTTCACCCCGAACATGCAGGGCGGCCAGGGCGGGGTCATGTCGATGATCGGCCGCCGGGTCGCGAACGAGGCCACCCCGCTGATGACCGTCGAGGGCAGCGGCACGGTCCTCTTCGGGCACGGCGGCCACCACATCGAGGTGATCAACCTCTCCGGGGACACCCTGTACGTCGAGGCCGACCGTCTGCTCGCCTTCGACGGCACGCTGGAGCAGGGCACGATGTTCATGGGCTCGCAGGGCGGGGTCATGGGCATGGTCCGGGGCCAGGTGACAGGCCAGGGCCTGTTCACCACCACCCTCAAGGGCCACGGCGCGGTCGCCGTCATGGCGCACGGCGGGGTCATCGAGGTCCCGATCACCCCGCAGCGCCCGGTCCATGTCGACCCGCAGGCGTACGTGGCCCACCACGGCGACGTGCGCAACAAGCTGTCCACCGCGCTCGGCTGGCGCGACATGGTGGGCCGAGGCTCGGGCGAGGCGTTCCAGCTGGAGCTGAGCGGCAGTGGCGCGGTGTACGTCCAGGCGTCGGAGGAGAAGCTGTGAGCACGTACGGAACTCCGGGCGCCGGTCCCGTGGTCCACGACCCGATGACGCTGCCGAGCGACGACAACGTCGACAGTTACACCTTCTGCGTGGAGCTCAAGGGGAGCCAGTGGTTCCTGCAGAAGGGGAAGATGATCGCGTACTACGGGTCGATGGAGTTCAACGGCATCGGCCACGGGCGCCTCGACCGTCTCGTCCGTACGTCGTTCCATTCGCCTCTGCACGCGAGTGACTGGGTCGTGGCGGAGGGCTCGGGCAAGATGCTCCTCGCCGACCGGGCCTTCGACGTGAATTCGTACGACCTGGAGGACGGCAACCTGACCATTCGCTCAGGCAACCTCCTCGCATTTCAGCCAAGTCTGTCCCTGAAGCAGTCGATCGTTCCGGGTTTTCTCACCTTGATCGGAACCGGGAAGTTCGTGGCGGCGTCCAACGGGCCTGTGGTGTTCATGGAGCCCCCGATCCGGGTCGACCCGCAGGCGCTGGTCGGCTGGGCCGACTGCCCCTCGCCCTGCCACCACTACGACCACGGGTACATGACGGGCGTGCTGGGCGGTCTACGTGCGATGACGGGCATCGGCGGGACCTCCGGGGAAGAGCACCAGTTCGAGTTCGTCGGGGCGGGCACCGTCCTGCTCCAGTCCTCCGAGGCGCTCATGGCCGAGCAGGCCACGGGAGTCGTGCCGCACGAGCCCGGCGTACCGGGCGGCGGCGGGGTACCCGGCTCGCACGGACAGCAGGCCGGGGCACCGCGTCTTCCCGGACAGCTGGGGGACCTCCAGCGTCGCTTCGGGCTGTGAGCGGTAGTCTGCGGAGTGTGACTTCGAACGTGTGCACACAAGTCGCACCAAAACCCTCACTAGTTCGCCTTTCAACATCTTAGGTAGACTTCATTCATGGAGACCGAGACGGCCACGCGCTGGCTGACCGATGCGGAGCAGTGCGCCTGGCGCACCCACCTGGAGGTCAACAGGCTTTTGACCCACCAGCTCGAAAGAGACCTCCAGCCGTTCGGCCTGACAATGAACGACTACGAGATCCTGGTGAATCTCTCCGAGTCGGAGGGCCTACGGATGCGGATGAGCGACCTCGCGTCCGCCACCCTCCAGTCCAAGAGCCGCCTCTCGCACCAGATCACACGCATGGAGAACGCGAACCTGGTACGGCGGGAGAACTGCGAGTCCGACCGCCGGGGGCTGTATGCCGTGCTCACCGAGCACGGCATGGAGACGATGAAGAAGGTCGCGCCCCATCATGTGGCGTCTGTGCGGCAGCACTTCATCGACCTGCTGTCCCCCGAGGCCCTGGCGGAGCTCGACAGGGACCTCAAGCCGATCGCGGAGCATCTGCGCAGTCAGCGTGGACGCCCGTAGGTCACGGACCCGGCTACTGAGCGCCGGGCAGGCGGAGTTCGAACAGGGCTCCGCCTGTCGGCGCTTCGCGGACGGTGAGCGTGCCGCCGTGCCGTACGGCGACGTCGCGGGCGATGGCGAGACCCAGCCCCGCGCCGCCGCCGTCACGGCTACGGGCCTCGTCGAGGCGTACGAACCCGCTCGAAGATCCCCTCCCGGTCGCCCTCGGGCACCCCGTCCGCGTCATCGGCGACCCCGGCCACGGCCCACCGACCGTCCCGCCGCACGGTCACGGCCACCGCCGAGCTCGCCATCGAGCGTGGCCGTGCCGCTGGTGAACTCGGTCTCCGTGTCGATCTCGCCGGATTCGACGGAGGCAGCCGTCGTCGGAGTCGCCCTCACCCGCGTCATCGGCGTCGTCGCCGGGTCCTCGCCGGGGTCCGTCGTGCCGGCCGACGTCTGCGGCCGTACCCCCAGGGGCTCCGCCCCTTCGACCCCGCTGGGACTGCCGCCCCAGACCCCGCTTCGGCCCTGAACGGGCCTCGTCCTCAAACGCCGGACGGGCTGGATGTTGCCGACCGGCGCCGGGAAGCGACCGTGGGCAGGCACCCCAGCAGCGTCGCCCCCAGCGGGTGGGCGGGGGTTGGAGATGGCCGTACCTGCCCTCAAGCACCGGACCGGCCGAATGATGCCGACCCGCATCGCGAAACGCAGCGTCGGGAAGCTCCGCGCCAGGAGCATTCCGAGGCCGGCCTCCTGGCCGACCGAGTCGGGTGGTGGGTGGGCGAAGGCCCGGAGGTCTGGGGGCGGAGCCCCCAGCGGGTGGGCGAAGGCCCGGAGGTCTGGGGGCGGAGCCCCCAGCGGGTGGGCGGAGGTTCGGGACGGCCGTACCCGCCCTCCAACGCCGACGGGCTCAGTGCGTACGTGCCGGCCTCAGCCCCGCGTCAGCCCCGTCACCAACTCGTCCGCCGCCCGGTAGGGATCCAGTTCCCCCGCCACGATCCGCTCCGCCAGCGAACCCAGTCGGCGGTCGCCGTGCAGGTCGGCGATTCGCTCGCGCAGGGCCGTGACGGCGATGGTCTCCACCTCGACGGCGGCGCGGGTCAGCCGGCGTTCGGTCAGTACTCCCCGCTCCTCCATCCACGCCCGGTGCTTCTCCAGCGCCTCGACGACCTCGTCGATGCCCTCCGCGCGCGCGGCGACCGTCTTCACGATCGGCGGACGCCAGTCGCCGGGGCTGCGGGACTCGCCGAGGCCGAGCATGTGGTTGAGCTCGCGGGCGGTGGCGTCGGCACCGTCGCGGTCGGCCTTGTTGACGACGTAGACGTCGCCGATCTCCAGGATTCCGGCCTTGGCCGCCTGGATGCCGTCGCCCATGCCAGGGGCCAGGAGGACGACCGAGGTGTCGGCCTGGGACGCGATCTCCACCTCCGACTGGCCGACACCGACCGTCTCGACCAGGATCACGTCGCAGCCCGCCGCGTCCAGGACGCGGAGCGCCTGCGGGGCCGCCCAGGCCAGGCCGCCCAGGTGGCCCCGGGTCGCCATCGAGCGGATGTAGACGCCGGGGTCGGAGGCGTGCTCCGACATCCGGACGCGGTCGCCGAGCAGGGCGCCGCCCGAGAACGGCGAGGACGGGTCGACGGCCAGGACGCCGACCCGCTTGCCCTGCTTGCGGTACGCCGTCACCAGCGCCGACGTCGATGTCGACTTGCCGACACCCGGTGATCCCGTCAGGCCCACCACATACGCTCCGCCGGTCAGCGGGGCCAGCGTCGCCATGACCTCCCTGAGCTGCGGGGACGCCCCCTCCACCAGGGAGATCAGCCGGGCCACGGCCCGCGGCCGGCCCTCCCTCGCCTGGGCCACCAGTGTGGAGACGTCCTGCATCACAGCTCCGTTCCGAGTAGATCCGAATAGATCCGAATAGATCCCAGTAGACCCGAGTAGACCCGAGTGGAGACGTACGAAGTACGGCTTCTCAGGCCTTGGGTACCCGCACGATCAGCGCGTCACCCTGCCCGCCGCCACCGCACAGCGCGGCCGCGCCGACGCCACCACCCCGGCGCTTCAGCTCCAGGGCGAGATGGAGTACGAGACGGGCGCCCGACATGCCGATCGGGTGCCCGAGGGCGATCGCGCCACCGTTGACGTTCACCTTTTCCGTGGAAACACCAAGGTCGTTCATTGACTGGACGGCGACGGCGGCGAAAGCCTCGTTGATCTCGATGAGGTCGAGGTCCGAGACCTCCAGGCCCTCCTTCTTCAGGGCGTGCCGGATGGCGTTGGACGGCTGCGACTGCAGAGAGTTGTCCGGGCCGGCGACGTTTCCGTGGGCGCCGATCTCGGCGATCCACTCCAGGCCGAGTTCCTGCGCCTTGGCCTTGCTCATCACGACCACGGCCGCCGCACCGTCCGAGATCTGGGAGGAGGAACCGGCCGTGATCGTGCCGTCCTTCGTGAACGCGGGGCGCAGCTTGGCGAGGGACTCGGCGGTCGTCTCGCCGCGGATGCCTTCGTCCTGGCTGAAAACGACCGGGTCGCCCTTGCGCTGCGGGATCTCGACCGGGGTGATCTCGGCCTCGAAGACGCCGTTCTTCTGCGCGGCGGCGGCCCGCTGGTGGGAGAGGGCGGCCACCGCGTCCTGCTCCTCGCGCCCGAGAGCGAGCCGGGTGTTGTGCTTCTCGGTCGACTCGCCCATGGCGATGTTCTCGAAGACGTCGGTCAGGCCGTCGTACGCCATCGCGTCGAGCATCTGCACCGCGCCGTACTTGAAGCCCTCGCGGGACTTCGGCAGCAGATGGGGGGCGTTCGTCATCGACTCCTGGCCGCCGGCCACCACGATGTCGAACTCGCCGGCGCGGATCAGCTGGTCCGCGAGCGCGATCGCGTCGAGGCCCGACAGGCACACCTTGTTGACCGTGAGCGCCGGGACGCTCATCGGGATGCCCGCCTTGACCGCGGCCTGGCGTGCCGGGATCTGCCCTGCCCCGGCCTGGAGCACCTGGCCCATGATCACGTACTGCACCTGGTCGCCACCGATCCCCGCACGGTCGAGGGCCGCCTTGATCGCGAAGCCTCCGAGGTCGGCTCCGGAGAAGGACTTCAGCGAGCCCAGCAACCTCCCCATGGGTGTACGGGCGCCCGCGACGATCACCGAGGTACTGCTGTTCGTTCCAGACATGAGGTGCGATCCCCTTCCAGCTTGGAAAGCCGAGGAGTGAACGAGGGTTTACTTCGAATGTACTGAGGGGTAGTCCATCGCGTCATCGGGCCGACGGTGTGATCGCGCGCACGTTGCGTAACCACCTCCGGAGCGCTGCACTAACACCATGCTGACGCGAATCGACCACATCGGGATCGCCTGCTTCGACCTCGACAAGACAGTCGAGTTCTACCGGGCCACGTACGGCTTCGAGGTGTTCCACTCCGAGGTCAACGAGGAGCAGGGCGTGCGCGAGGCCATGTTGAAGATCAACAATACGGACGACGGGGGTGCCTCCTACCTCCAGCTCCTCGAACCCACCCGCGAGGACTCCACCGTCGCGAAGTGGCTGGCGAAGAACGGGGAGGGGGTGCACCACATCGCTTTCGGCACGGCAGACGTCGACGGCGACGCCGCCGAGATCCGCGGCAAGGGCGTACGCGTCCTGTACGAGGAGCCACGGCGCGGCTCCATGGGGTCGCGGATCACGTTCCTGCACCCCAAGGATTGCCATGGCGTACTGACAGAACTGGTCACTTCGGCGCCAGTTGAGTCACCTGAGCACTGACCCGCGTACATATGGGCCGGTAGGGTTGGGAGCGGCCGCCACCTCGTGCGGGAGGCGGCCGAGGTCCTGCCGCCTTCCGACGACAGGACCATGGGCCTGCGGTCGATGGCGTTCCCTGGGTTTTCCCTCGGTGTCGCCTTCCGACGGCAGGGTCCAAGGGCCGGGGTCCAGGTTTCGGGGGACGAGGGTGAGGGCGCCAGCCCCACCGTTGATCTGACACCATTCCCCGGGGGCCCCGTTCGGCGGATGGACGTGGCTCGTTTGGAGAAGCTTGCGACCAGGGGACGGATGGGACCGCGCAGTGCGGGGCTACGAACGCCAGGAGCGAGAGCCGGCGGCTGACGTCGACCACCTCTCTCGGTTCGAGGCCGAGATGGAGCGGCTGAAGACCGAGCGGGAAAAGGCGATTCAGCACGCCGAGGACCTCGGCTACCAGGTCGAGGTGCTGCGCGCCAAGCTGCACGAGGCGCGCCGCACCCTCATGTCCCGGCCCGCGTTCGACGGGTCCGACATCGGCTACCAGGCCGAGCAGATGCTCCGCAACGCCCAGATGCAGGCCGACCAGCTGCGCGCCGACGCCGAGCGCGAGCTGAGCCAGGCCCGCGCGCAGACCCAGCGCATCCTCCAGGAGCACGCCGAGCAGGCCGCCCGGCTGCAGGCCGAGCTGCACGCGGAGGCCGTGTCCCGCCGCCAGCAGCTGGACCAGGAGCTGGCCGAGCGCCGGCAGACCGTCGAGTCGCACGTCAACGAGAACGTGTCGTGGGCCGAGCAGCTGCGCGCCCGCTCCGAGCAGCAGGCCCGCCGTCTCCTCGACGAGTCCCGCGCCGAGGCCGACCAGGCGCTGGCCGCCGCCCGCGCCGAGGCCGAGCGGATCGCGTCCGAGGCCAGGCAGCGGGTCGAGGGCGACGCGGAGGCGGCCCGGTCCGAGGCCGACCAGATCCTGCGCCGGGCCCGCGCGGAGGCCGAGCGGCTGCTGAACGCGGCCTCCACGCAGGCCCAGGAGGCCACCGAGCACGCCGAGCAGTTGCGCTCGTCCTCGGCCACCGAGTCGGACAGCGCCCGCCGCCAGGCCTCCGAGCTGAGCCGGGCCGCCGAGCAGCGGATGACGGAGGCCGAGTCGGCGCTGCGCGAGGCACGGGCCGAGGCGGACAAGGTGGTCGCCGAGGCGAAGGAGGCCGCCGCCAAGGCCCTGGCGAGCGCCGAGTCGACGAACGAGCAGCGCACGCGGACGGCGAAGGAACAGGTCGCCCGGCTGGTCGGCGAGGCCACCAAGGAGGCGGAGGCCACCAAGGCGTCCGCCGAGGAGGTGGTGGCGGACGCCAAGGCGGAGGCCGAGAAGCTCCTCGCCGAGGCGGCCGAGAAGGCGCGCTCCATCACCGCCGAGGAGACCGCCTCCCAGCTCGCCAAGACGGCCAAGACCGCCGAGGACGTCCTCAACAAGGCGTCGGAGGACGCCAAGAACACCACCAAGGCCGCCGCCGAGGAGGCCGAGCGGATCCGCAGCGAGGCGGAGGCCGAGGCCGACCGGCTGCGCGCGGAGGCGCACGACATCGCCGAGCAGCTCAAGGGCGCGGCGAAGGACGACACCAAGGAGTACCGCGCCAAGACGGTCGAGCTGCAGGAGGAGGCGCGCCGGCTGCGCGGCGAGGCCGAGCAGCTGCGGGCGGACGCGGTCGCCGAGGGCGAGAAGATCCGCTCCGAGGCCCGGCGCGAAGCCGTCCAGCAGATCGAGGAGGCGGCGAAGACCGCCGAGGAACTGCTCGCCAAGGCCAAGGCCGATGCCGATGAGCTGCGTACGACGGCCACGACGGACAGCGAGAAGGTCCGCACCGAGGCCATCGAGCGGGCCACGACGCTGCGCCGGCAGGCCGAGGAGACCCTCGACCGCACCCGCAAGGAGGCCGAGCGGCACCGCGCGGAGGCCGTCGAGCAGTCCGAGGCGGTCAGGGAAGAGGCCGAGCAGGCGGCGCGGGACCTGCGTGAGGAGACCGAGCGCGCGGTCGAGGCCCGGCAGGCGGAGGCCGCCGAGGAGCTGGACCGGCTGCGCGCCGAGGCCGAGCAGCGGCTCACCTCGGCCGAGCAGGCGCTCACCGACGCCCGCGAGGAGGCCGAGCGGATCCGCCGCGAGGCCGCCGAGGAGGGCGACCGGCTGCGGTCCGAGGCCGCCGAGCGCATCCGTACGCTCCAGGCGCAGGCCGAGGCCGAGGCCGAGCGGGTGCGCACCGAGGCCGCCTCCGACGCGTCCGCCTCCCGGGCCGAGGGCGAGGCCGTCGCCGTACGCCTGCGGTCCGAGGCGGCGTCCGAGGCCGAGCGGCTGAAGGCGGAGGCGCAGGACACCGCCGACCGGATCCGCAGCGAGGCGCAGGCCGCGGCCGAGCGGCTGGCGGCCGAGAGCGCCGAGACGCTGTCCGCCGCGCAGGAGGAGGCCGCCCGGCGCCGCCGTGAGGCCGAGGAGCTCCTCGGTTCCGCCCGGCAGGAGGCCGACCAGGAGCGCGAGCGGGCCCGCGAGCAGAGCGAGGAGCTGCTGGCCTCGGCGCGCAAGCGGGTGGAGGAGGCCGAGGCCGAGGCGCTGCGGCTGGTCGAGGAGGCGGACCGGCGGGCCACCGAGATGGTGTCGGCCGCCGAACAGCACGCCCAGCAGGTACGGGACTCCGTGGCCGGGCTGCACGAGCAGGCCCAGGAGGAGATCGCCGGGCTGCGCAGCGCCGCCGAGCACGCGGCGGACCGTACGCGGCGGGAGGCCCAGGAGGAGTCGGACCGGGTCCGTGCCGACGCGTACGCGGAGCGGGAGCGGGCCGCCGAGGACGCGGCCCGTGTCCGGCGGCAGGCGTCCGAGGAGTCGGAGGCCGCCAAGTCCCTTGCCGAGCGCACGGTCGCGGAGGCGATCACCGAGGCGGAGCGGGTGCGTTCGGACGCCTCGGAGCATGCCCAGCGGGTGCGGACCCAGGCGTCGGACACCATCGCCCAGGCCGAGCAGGACGCGTCGCGCACCCGGGCGGACGCCCGCGAGGACGCCAACCGCATCCGCTCGGACGCGGCGACCCAGGCGGACACCCTCATCACCGAGGTGACGGCCGAGGCGGAGCGGCTGACGAACGAGACGGCCGCCGAGGCCGAGCGGGTGCGGACCGAGTCCGTCGCCAAGGCCGACAGGCTCGTCTCGGACGCGACGAGCGAGGCCGAGCGGCTGCGCGCGGAGGCGGCCGAGACGGTGGGCTCCGCGCGGCAGCACGCCGAGCGGGTCCGGGCCGAGGCCGAGCGCGTCGAGGCGGACGCCCTGGCCGAGGCCGAGCGGGTCACCACGGCGGCCCGCGAGGAGGCCGACCGGACGCTGGACGAGGCCCGCAAGGACGCCAACAAGCGGCGCTCCGAGGCGGCCGAGCAGGTCGACAAGCTGATCACGGAGACCGCGGCCGAGGCCGACAAGCTGCTCTCGGAGGCGCAGCAGAACGCGCACAAGACCACCGCGGACGCCGAGGGGCAGGCCGACAGCATGGTCGGCGCGGCCCGCAAGGAGGCCGACCGGCTGGTCTCGGAGGCGACCGTGGAGGGCAACTCCCTGGTGGAGAAGGCCCGTACGGACGCCGACGACCTGCTGGTCGGCGCGCGCCGGGACGCGACCGCGATAAGGGAGCGCGCCGAGGAGCTGCGCGACCGCATCACGTCCGAGATCGAGGAACTGCACGAGCGGGCCCGCCGTGAGGCCACCGAGACGATGAAGAACGCGGGCGACCGCTGCGACGCGCTGATCAAGGCCTCCGAGGAGCAGTTGGAGAAGGCTCAGGCGAAGGCGAAGGATCTGGTCTCGGAGGCCAACTCCGAGGCGGGCAAGGTCCGTATCGCCGCCGTGAAGAAGGCCGAGGGTCTCCTGAAGGAGGCCGAGCAGAAGAAGAACACGCTCATCCGCGAGGCCGAGGAGCTCAAGGCCGAGGCCGTCCGCGAGGCCAGGCGCACGGTCGAGGAGGGCAAGCGCGAGCTGGAGGTCCTGGTGCGGCGCCGCGAGGACATCAATGCGGAGATTTCCCGTGTCCAGGACGTGCTGGAAGCGTTGGAGTCTTTTGAGGCTCCGTCGAGCGGCAAGGACTCAGGCGTCAAGGCGGGCGCCGCCGCGGGTGCGACCCGATCGGGTGGCAAAGCGTCAGACAGCTAGCCAGAAGGGCCGATCCGTGCTTGCCGGGGACCTCGTTTACAACGTTTCTGGCAAGCTTTCCGCCGCTTCGCCACTCAAAAGGGGTGTCATTCTCCAGATCAAACGCGCATCTGCTCGATGACACGCCGCTTCGCCCCCTAGGATTCCACCTATCACCTCACCGGTCTCATTCGACAGGAACCCCATGAGCGACACTTCCCCCTACGGCTTCGAGCTTGTGCGGCGTGGATACGACCGCGCTCAGGTGGACGAACGTATCTCCAAGCTCGTCTCCGACCGTGACAGCGCTCTCGCCCGCATCACCGCTCTGGAGAAGCGCATCGAGGAACTCCACCTCGAAACGCAGAACGCCCAGGCAGCGGTCACCGACGCCGAGCCGTCCTACGCCGGCCTCGGCGCCCGCGTCGAGAAGATCCTCCGCCTCGCCGAGGAGGAGGCGAAGGACCTGCGCGAGGAGGCCCGGCGCGCTGCCGAGCAGCACCGCGAGCTCGCCGAGTCCGCGGCCCAGCAGGTGCGCAACGACGCCGAGTCGTTCGCCGCGGACCGCAAGGCCAAGGCGGAGGACGAGGGCGTCCGGATCGTCGAGAAGGCCAAGAGCGACGCCTCCGCGCTGCGTACCGAGGCCCAGAAGGACGCGCAGTCCAAGCGCGAGGAGGCCGACGCCCTCTTCGAGGAGACCCGCGCCAAGGCCGCGCAGGCCGCCGCCGACTTCGAGACGAACCTCGCCAAGCGCCGCGAGCAGTCCGAGCGCGACCTCGCCTCGCGTCAGGCCAAGGCCGAGAAGCGCCTCGCCGAGATCGAGCACCGCGCCGAGCAGCTCCGCCTGGAGGCCGAGAAGCTCCGCACCGACGCCGAGCGCCGTGCCCGCCAGACGGTGGAGACGGCTCAGCGCCAGGCCGAGGACATCGTGGCCGACGCCAACGCCAAGGCCGACCGGATCCGTTCGGAATCCGAGCGCGAGCTGGCCGCCCTCACCAACCGCCGCGACTCGATCAACGCCCAGCTCACGAACGTCCGCGAGATGCTCGCGACGCTCACGGGCGCCGCGGTGGCCGCGGCCGGCCAGCCGGCCGGGGACGACGAGCCGATCACCCGTGGGGTTCCGGCGCAGCAGTCCCGGTAACACCTGAGCACATCCCCGTGCGAAGCCCCCTGCCGCTTCCGGTGGCAGGGGGCTTTGTCACGTTTTAGCGTGGCCACATGATCGAGATCGAGGGGCTGGCCAAGCGGTACGGCGAGAAGATGGCGGTCAACCACCTCACGTTCACCGTCAGACCGGGCATCGTGACCGGGTTCCTCGGGCCGAACGGCGCCGGGAAGTCGACCACGATGCGGATGATGCTCGGCCTCGACCGGCCGACCGCGGGCGACGTCCGCATCGACGGCAGGCACTACGACCGGCTCAGGGACCCGCTGAAGTACATCGGCGCCCTCCTCGACGCCAAGGCCGTCCACGGCGGCCGCAGCGCCTTCAACCACCTTCTGTGCCTCGCCCAGAGCAACGGCATCCCCCGGGCCCGCGTGCACGAGGTCCTCGACACCGTCGGCCTGACCGCCGTGGCCCGCAAGAAGTCCAAGGGCTTCTCCTTCGGCATGTGCCAACGGCTCGGCATCGCGGCCGCGCTCCTCGGCGACCCCCGGGTGCTGCTCTTCGACGAGCCGGTCAACGGCCTCGACCCCGAGGGCATCCACTGGATCCGCACCCTCATGAAATCCCTGGCCGTGCAGGGCCGTACGGTCTTCGTCTCCTCCCACCTCATGAGCGAGATGGCGCTGACCGCCGACCACCTCGTCGTCATCGGCCAGGGCCGGCTGCTCGCCGACACCTCCATGGTGGAATTCATCCGGCGCAACTCACGGTCGTACGTCCGTATCCGCACCCCGCAGCGGGAAGGGCTGCTCGATGCGCTGTACGGGGCGGGGATCACGGTCGTCCAAACGGGCGGCGGCGTGCTCGAAGTGGACAACGGAAAGCCCGAGCACATCGGCGAGCTGGCCGCGCGGCACCACATCGTGCTGCACGAGCTGAGCCCCCAACAGGCCTCGCTGGAGGAGGCGTTCATGCGGCTGACGGCCGAGTCGGTGGAGTACCACGCGCACACCGGGGCTCCGCCTCAGGAGTGGGGCGACGGCTGGAAGAAGGGGGCCTGAGCATGGCGGCGACCCAGGTGATCCGGTCCGAGTGGACCAAGATCCGTTCCGTGGCCTCCACCGTGTGGACGCTCTCCCTCGCCGTGGTCGTCACCCTCGCGCTCGGCATGCTGATCTCGGCGCTGTCGAGGAACGAGTTCGACAACCTGAGCCGGCGGGACCAGCTCTCCTTCGACCCGACGTTCATCAGCTTCGCCGGCATGAGCCTCGGTCAGCTCGCGATGATCGTGTTCGGGGTGCTCGTCGTCTCGAACGAGTACAGCACGGGCATGATCCGTACGTCCCTGGCCGCCGTCCCGCAGCGGGGCACGTTCCTCTTCAGCAAGCTCGCGGTGGCGACGCTGCTCGCCTTCGTGGTCGGCCTCGCGACCAGCTTCGCGGCCTTCCTCCTCGGGCAGGCGATGCTCGGCTCGCACAAGGCCTCGATCGGCGACCCCGGGGTCCTGCGCGCCGTCATCGGCGGCGGGCTCTACATGACCCTCATCGCCCTGTTCTCCATGGGCGTCGCGGCGATGCTCCGCAGCCCGATGCTCTCCCTCGGCATCCTCATGCCGTTCTTCTTCCTGATCTCCAGCATCCTCGGCAACGTCGACGCCACGAAGAAGATCGGCCGCTACCTGCCCGACCAGGCCGGCAGCAAGATCATGCAGGTGGTCACCCCGACCGACAACGACACGCCGTACGGGCCCTGGGGCGGGCTGGGAATCATGGTGCTGTGGGTGGTGGGGGCTCTGGCCGGGGGGTATGTGCTCCTCAAGAGACGGGATGCGTAGACGCTCCGCTCGGGGGACGGTGCGGGGCGCATTGCCGGTGTACGGGGATGAGTTGCCCGTGTCGCGGGGGTGCGGCGCCCTGCCGTCGCCGGACGGGTCGCCGTCCGTGCGTACCGGACCGGAAGTCGGCACCCCGCGCGCCCCTGACCAGGCACGACGCGTTCCTGACAAAGATCGGTGCGCTTCCCCTGCCTGACCTGCGCACTTTTACTTTCCTTTGACTGGAACCGTCGGCGCCCCGATATCCTCCTAACTCTTACGGGGGCGTGCGCCCCGACGTCCTGAACCTTTCGATGGGTGCGGAGCATGATCGAGGCAGTCGGCCTGACGAAGCGCTACGGCGCCAAGACAGCCGTGTACAACCTTTCCTTCCAGGTCAGGCCGGGCGCCGTCACCGGCTTCCTCGGGCCGAACGGCTCGGGCAAGTCGACGACGATGCGGATGATCCTCGGCCTGGACAACCCCACGGCGGGGTCGGTGACAGTCAGCGGCTACCCGTACCGGAGGCTCCCGAACGCACCCCGACAGGTCGGCGCCCTGCTCGACGCCAAGGCCGTGCACGGGGGCCGCAGCGCCCGCAGCCACCTGCTCTGCCTGGCGCAGCTGTCGGGCATCCCGGCCCGGCGTGTCGACGAGGTGCTCGGTGTCGTCGGTCTGCAGGACGTGGCCCGGAAGCGGTCCAAGGGGTTCTCGCTCGGCATGGGCCAGCGGCTCGGCATCGCGGCCGCGCTCCTCGGCGACCCTCAGGTGCTGCTCTTCGACGAGCCGGTCAACGGCCTCGACCCCGAGGGCATCCTCTGGGTGCGCAACCTGATGAAGTCCCTCGCGGCGGAGGGCCGTACGGTCTTCGTCTCCTCCCACCTCATGAGCGAGATGGCGCTGACCGCCGACCACCTCATCGTGATCGGTCGCGGGCAGCTGCTCGCCGACATGACCATCACGGACTTCATCTCCGCCAACTCCGCCGACTTCGCGCGCGTACGCACGCCCGACACCGAGCCGCAGCTGCGCGAGAAGCTGACGACCGCGATCACCGAGGCGGGCGGGCACGTGCTCCCCGAGGTGGACGGCGCGCTGCGCGTCACCGGGCTGCCGCTGCCCCGCATCAGCGACATCGCGCACGAGTCCGACGTACGCCTGTGGGAGCTGTCGCCCCACCAGGCCTCGCTGGAGGAGGCGTACATGCGGATGACACAGGGCGCGGTCGACTACCGCTCGACGATCGACCAGCGGTCCGGGCTCCAGCAACCGCTGCCGCCCGGCACGCAGCCGCCGATGCCGGTTCCGGGGCAGGGCCAGCCGGGCTGGTACGCCCCGCCGCCGCCCCAGCAGGGCGGCCAGCCCTTCACGATGCCCCAGGGCCAGCCGCCGGCCGGTCCGTACGGCGCCCCGGCTCCGGCCGCGCCGAACCCGTACGCCGCTCCCGCCGCCCCCGCCGCTCCTGCCCCCGCGCCCGCCGACCTGAACAAGCCCGAGGACGCCCGATGAGCACGCCCCAGCCTCCCGTGACCCAGCAGCCCGCGCCCGACTGGCAGGCGGCGCCCGGCGCCTCGTACACCTCCCCGATCCCGGTGACCCGCACCCACCTCGGGCACGCGCTCGCCTCCGAGTGGACGAAGATCAAGTCGGTCCGTTCGACGATGTGGACGCTGGGCATCTTCCTGCTCCTGGTCATCGGCATCGGCTTCCTCGTCGCCGTACAGACCACCGCCGGGGACTACGCCGAGGTCCCGTACACCATCCCGGCCTTCTTCGGTCTGGTCCTCGGGCAGATCTGCCTGATCACACTGGGCGTGCTGGTGATCTCGTCGGAGTACGGCACGGGCATGATCCGTACGACGTTCACGGCCTCGCCGCAGCGGCACCGGGTGCTCACCGCCAAGCTGCTGATCTTCTTCGTCGTCGCGTTCGTGGTGTCGGCCTTCGCCATCGGGCTGGTCGGCCTGTTCACGTCGGGCATGCACGGCGGCTCGTCGGAGGTCCCGTGGGGCGGCACGGTCGTCAAGGGCGCCCTCTACGTCTCGCTGCTCGGCGTCCTCGCGCTCGCGGTGGGTTCGATGCTGCGGCACTCGGCGGGCGCGATCACCGCGATGCTCGGTGTCGTCCTGGTGCCCGCGATCCTGCCCGCGTTCCTGCTGATCTCGGAGAGCATGCGCACGATCGGCGAGAAGATGCTGGACTACAACGCCCCCAACTCCCTCGCCCAGATCTTCTCCCTGGGCACCGAGGAAGGCGGGACCGGCGGCCCCCAACTGGTCCTGCTCGCGGGCGTGACGGCCGCGGCCATCATCGGCGCGTTCGTACTGCTGGAGCGCCGGGACGTCTGACCCGGGCCAAACGCTCCGCTGGAAGTCCGGTGCATCACCTGCGGGCCCGTCGTGGCTGGTCGCGCCCACGCGGCGGAGCCGCATATCGATACAGCCCCGTGCCCCGTACGGGGCGCGGTACCGCATCGTACTTCGCCAAGGCCGCTTAGAACCGTGGTGCGTTACGGGACCGCTGCACCCGCGAGGTGCGGCGGTCCTTCGCGTTCCAGCAGGCCTTGTGCCAGTGGCGGCGGTCGTCGACGCCGGAGTGCTGGGGCCAGGCGACGACGTGCGGCATGCCGGAGGGGATCATCTGGTCGCAGCCCGGGCAGCGGTACGTCTTGCCCTGGGCACTCGCGCCCGCCACATGACGTACGTTCCAGTCCTCGCCCCGCCAGTACTCGGTGGACTGCCAGCCGCCGTAACGGTCGGGCCGGTCGGAGGTGTCCGTAGACGCACTCCGGCCGGACGAAGAACCGGCGCCCTTGGGTCGGTTGCGGCGCGGGGACACAGAACACCTCACGGGGGTATCGCGGAGAGCACGGGCTGCCGTCCAGCCTACGCGGGCGACACCAGGGGTAGCCGTACCTCAGGAACCGCTTCAGAACCTCTCCGCACCCACCCCGCCCGGCGCATTCTCCAGACAATCCGCAAATCTCCTCGCAAGGCCGTGTCTTCGGCACGTGTCACGCGGTTATGCCGGGTGGGGGAGCTCCGGGTCGGAGCCCGAGAAAGCAGGAAGTGCGATGCACGTAGGAAGTTTTGTACTGGCGGCCCAGTTCCCGGGACAGGGCCAAGGGGAGGCGCTGCACCGCGCGGTGCGGTCGGCGGAGGTCGCCGAGGAGGCGGGGCTCGACTCGGTATGGCTGGCCGAGCACCACTTCGTGCCGTACGGGACGTGCCCGTCGGCGATCACACTCGCCGCGTTACTGCTCGGACGCACCCGGCGCATCCGGGTCGGCACGGCGGTCAGCGTCCTGCCCACCACCCACCCCGTCACCCTCGGCGAGCAGGCCGCACTCCTGCATGTGACCTCCGGCGGCCGCTTCTCGCTGGGCGTGGGCCGCGGGGGTCCCTGGGTCGACCTGGAGGTGTTCGGGGCGGGGATCGAGGCGTACGAGAAGGGGTTCCCGGAGTCACTCGATCTGCTGGTGCGCTGGCTGCGCGAACCGTCGGTGGCGGCCGAGGGGGAACGGTTCAGCTTCCGTGAAGTCCCGGTCGTCCCGCGCCCGTCGGAGGACCTGAGCGACGCCCCCGGGCCCGAGGTCGTCGTCGCCTGCACCTCCCCCGCCAGCGTCCGGCTCGCGGCCGAGCGTGGGTTGTCGATGCTGCTGGGGATGCACGTCGGCGACGAGGAGAAGGCCGAGATGGTGGCAATGTGGCGCGATTGCGCTCGTGCGGCGGGGCGTTCGGGAGACGAGATCGCCGCTGCCGCCCATGTCTCGGCCGGCGTCTGCCAGATCGCCGACCGGCGTATCGACGCGGTCGAGGCACTCGCCAAGGCGATGCCGGGGTGGTTGATGCAGGGGCTGGACGCCCATGTCACGATCGACGGCCGCGACCGCGCGATGCGCGACCCGGTGGCGTACACCGAACTCCTCTGCGGGCTGCACCCGGTGGGGACCCCGCGTCTGTGCGCCGACCGGCTGGCCGCCACGTCCGAGCGAACCGGCGTCTCACGGTTCGCCCTCCTCGTCGAGGGGTCGGGGGACCTGGCCGCCACGGAGGAGAACGTACGGCGGTTGGGCGCCGAGGTACTTCCTCACCTCGGCTGAAGCCCCTGTGACCCACCCGTCACCGACCGAACAACCGTCCCCACAAAGGCCGCCGCAGACGAACGGCGGGAGCTTGCCGCCCCGGTACCTGAATGCACCTCCCGCGGACGGGGCGGCAAGCATGCGGCATCACCGCTTCAGCAGTCCCGGAACTCCGGCGACTGGTTCAGCAGCTGACTGCGGACCGAGGTGAAGCGCGCCAGCGTGTCGTCCACCGAGTCGTCCAGCGGGAACACCGCCACCCGGTGGCAGTTCTGAAAGGCCAGCCGAACACCGAAGTGCCGCTGCAGCGCACCGCGTATCGCGTCACTCGCGAGCGCACGCAGCAGCTGGCCACGTGCCTGCTCGTCCGGCGGCGGCGTCTGGTTGTCGGCGAACCTTCCGCCGTCGACCTTCAGCTGGGCCACCAGGGAGCTGATCATCTCCCAGGCATAGGGCAGGGAGGTCCGGACGCAGTCGACGAAGGCGGCTTCGTCGACCTCGCCTCGCTCGGCCTGTTCGAGTAGGGCCGGTGAGACGTCGAGCGACATGGGTTCTCCTCTCGCACCCCCACGGCAGCAGGGGTTGACGGACGGGGCGGGGAATTCGCGATACCGAACACGCTGTGTATACGCACCGCGACCTCCGGCATATACGTTAAGCAACCGGCGGTGACCGCACCAGGAGGAAGCGCGCACAGTGGAGGCCCCTTGTGAACACAATCAGCCATTGCTGAACGGTGGTTGCCAGCGGCACATGCCGGGTGCCCGACGAGCGCCGATGTGCGCCCTACGGAGAGTTGTGGTCCCTCGCGCCGGGCAGTGGGGCCCAAGGGGTGGGCGAATCGCGTACACCCACATGAGTCGAGTAGCGTTGCCGACCATGCGTCTCGTCATTGCCCGATGCTCCGTGGACTACGCCGGGCGGCTCACCGCCCACCTCCCCTCGGCCCCCCGCCTCATCCTGGTGAAGGCGGACGGCAGCGTCTCGATCCACGCGGACGACCGGGCCTACAAGCCCCTCAACTGGATGTCGCCGCCCTGCACTCTGAAGGAGGGCACCGGGGACGAGGACGGCATCTGGACCGTCATCAACAAGGCGGGCGAGAAGCTCATCATCACGATGGAAGAAGTCCTCCACGACTCCTCACACGAACTCGGCGTCGACCCCGGCCTGATCAAGGACGGCGTGGAGGCACACCTTCAGGAACTGCTCGCCGACCGCATCGAGACCCTCGGCGAGGGCTACACCCTCATCCGCCGCGAGTACATGACCGCCATCGGCCCCGTCGACATCCTGTGCCGGGACGCCGAGGGCGCGACCGTCGCCGTGGAGATCAAGCGGCGCGGCGAGATCGACGGCGTGGAGCAGCTCACGCGTTATCTGGAGCTGTTGAACCGCGACCCGCACCTCGCGCCGGTCCGCGGCGTCTTCGCCGCCCAGGAGATCAAGCCCCAGGCCCGCGTCCTCGCCACCGACCGCGGCATCGGCTGCACGGTCCTCGACTACGACGCCCTGCGCGGCATCGAGGACGACAAGCTGCGGCTGTTCTGAGGGGCGGCAACGCCCGTACGGCCACGACCGAGGGCCGGGTCCGGCGACGGACCCGGCCCTCGGCTCTGCTCAGATCACCGACCCGCTCGGCGCATCCGCGCTGTTCTCCGGTGCGCTCGCCGGACTGCTGGACGCCGCGGGCTCGCTGGAGACCGGCTGACTCGTCACGGGCTCGCTAGCCGTGGTGGAGGTCTCCGGCTCGGACTCACTCTCGGTCGGCGTGGGTGTGGGCGTCGGCGTGGGTGTCGGCGTGGGTGTGGGTGTCGTCTCGTCGGGCGGTTCCTCAGTCTCAGAATCCGTGTCCGACGGTGTAGGAGGGCTTGACGGCGACGTCGCGGGCGGTTTGGTCGGCGATGTCGTTGGATCGTCCGGCTTCTCAGTCCCACTCGGGTCGTCAGAAGGCCCGCCGCCCGACGGCGACGGCGTCGGATCGTCCGACATGCCGTGCTCCCCGTCCGCCCCCGGATCCGTGGGCGTACTCGCCACGCTCACGTCGCCGTCGCCGTCCCCGCCGGAGTCACCGCCCGCTTCACCGCCCCGCTCCGCGGGGTCCGCGCCCAGGCCGCCGTCGTTGATGCCGGGGGTGGCCGAGGGGTCGACGCCGACGCTGTTGGACGGCGGGGGCTCGGCGCTGTCGGAGGTGGCGCCGAGGGTCACCACGGTGCCCAGGACGGCGGCCAGGAGCGCGCCGGCACCCACGGCGGCCAGGTTGCGCCGGGCGCTGTCGACCAGGCCCTTGACGGGACCGGCGGACTTGCGGGCGGCCCCGGGCTCGCTGTGGTGGGTGATCAGGGCCGGGGCGTTGCCCGAGGGCGGGGTGAAGGTCGTCGGGACGAAGCCGGACGGTACGCCGCCGGGGGGCGGCGCCGACTCCTCGTGCCGGGCGTCCGGGACCTCCTCGCCCGCGGCCGTGCGGCCCCCGGGCGGGGTCGCCCCGGAGCGGTCGG
This sequence comes from Streptomyces sp. NPDC002845, assembly GCF_053591955.1. Lineage (NCBI taxonomy): Bacteria > Bacillati > Actinomycetota > Actinomycetes > Kitasatosporales > Streptomycetaceae > Streptomyces > Streptomyces sp. NPDC002845. The sequence continues at coordinate 44,190 of NZ_JBSFUU010000075.1, forward strand.
CGACCAGGGCCAGGGCACGGCGGCCCGCGACCGTGCCGCGCTTGTCGGCGAGGGCGCCGCGCAGCCCGATGGACGCCTCCAACTCGGCGCGGGCCCGGTCGAGTTGCCCGCTGCAGAGCGCGAGGATGCCCAACTCATGGTGGAAATAGGCCTGTTCGCCGACCTCACCGGCGAGCCGCGCGGCCTCGGCGCCTGCCCGCAGCACCCGCTCCCAGGCGCTCCAGTGCAGCCCCGCGGCGAACGCGGGCGCCGCCTGCCGGGCCAGCTGGACGGCGGCGGCGCTCTCCTCGTCCTCGCCCGGCGGTGTCGTCAGGGGCACGAGCACGGCCAGCGCGGTGAGCACGGCGTCGGCCTCGGCGGCGACCCGCTCGGGTGTGACCGACGGGTGTCCGGCCCACCAGGCGTAGTGCTGGGCGGCGGTGACGGCCCGCTCCTCGGCGCCGTCCGCGTATCCGGCGGCCTCCAGCTGGGCCTGCACCCCGGCCGCGAGCCGGTAGCGCGAGCCGACCGGCGAGACCAGGGCGCAGCCGGCCAGCTCGGCCAGGGCCGCGTCGGCGTGGGTGTCGCCCACCAGCGCGGGCAGGTGGGCCTGGTGCGGCACCTCACCGCCGAGCGCGACGGCGAAGCGCAGGGTCTCGCGCGCCGACGGGCTGAGCTGGGAGGCGAGCAGCGAGGCGGGTGCGGCCCCCTCGGCGAGCGAGGGCAGCGGTACGTCGTGGCCGTCCCCGGCGTCGAAGGGCGCGTCGACGGGCGCCTCCTCGAAGACGCCGTACTCGTCGAAGGCGTCCGCGCCGGCCCGCAGCCGGTCGCGTTGCCGCAGCAGCGCCCCGGCCTGCATGAACCGCAGCGGCAGGCCCTCGGACTCGAACCAGAGGTCGCCCGCCCAGTTCGACTCGTCCTCGCCGAGCACCCGCCCGACGGCGCGCTCCAGCAGCTCCAGGCTGCCCGCCCGGTCGAAGCCGCCGAGGGCCACCTCTTCGAGGTGCGCGTCGGCGGGCGGCGCGGGTACGTCGAGGGCCGCGCTGATCAGGAAGGCGCACTCGGGGGTCGCGTCGAGCAGTTCGCCGAGTGCGGGGCCGCCGAACTCCAGGTCGTCGAGGACGACGACGGCGCCGATCTCCCGCACCGTTTCGAGCAACTGGTCGTGCCCGGGCCGGAACAGCGGCACGTTGTAGACGGCGGCGAAGAGGTCGTGCAGCAGGTCGTCCGCCGTACGGCCGAAGCCGCTCAGACGGATGACGCCGTCGGGCGCCAGGTCCGCGCAGTCCTCGGCGACGGCGTCGAGGAGCGTGGTGCGGCCGGAGCCCGCGGCGCCGACGAGGCGTACGGAACGGCCGCGGGCGAGGCACCTGACGAGCCGCTGACGCTCCTCGTCGCGCTCCACCAGTGGCAGCCGGGGCAGTGTCGGCCCCGGTGGCACGGGCGGCTGCGCGGCGCGGGCGGTCTCGGCGCGCTCCTGAGCCGTGTACTTCACGGGCCGCACGGGCAGCTCGCCGGGCGGGCAGTTCTCTATCTCGCTGCCGTCGACGGGGTTGACGGTGAGCAGGAAGTCGCCCGAGACGAGTTGGACGGTACGGGCGAGCGCCGGAGTCGGCTGGCCGAAATCCGGTGTCAGGGAATCACGCAGGGAATCACGTGGCGGGCGCGGGCGAGGCGCCCGGCCGTCGTCGTGGCCGCTCTCTTCGGGTTCCCGGTTCGTCGGGTCCATTGGTCCTAGCCCCCAAAAGCGTCGTGTGCCTGGGTTACCCTCCCGGCCTTGCCGCACACTGCGCTGTCGCTTCTGGTCCGGTGCCCGCTCGAGGGTTGCTGGCGGCGGGCAGCCAAACCTTAAACTTTCGCACAGTATCGCCGACAGTCCGGGGTACCGCGCCGCCCGGGACATCACAGTCTCGTGAGAATTGCGAGTGAGGCGCATTTCGCGCCATGGAGCGACGGCACCCCACACACATCACGTCAGCCCGCCGAGTCATACGTGCGAGCCCGGCCCCCCGTTCACACCCGCGGCAGCGACTCCACGCCAATACCCCCCTCGATCGCCAGGATGCGGTGCAGCCGGGTGGCCACCAGCAGGCGCTGCATCTGGGGTGGTACGTCGCGCAGCACCAGCCGCCGTCCGCACCTCCCCGCCCGCCGGTGGGCCCCCATGATCACGCCGAGTCCGGTGGCGTCCCAGGAGTCCAGTTCTGACAGGTCGAGCACCAGGTCGCCGGCTCCGTCGTCGACGGCCGAGTGCAGGACCGTACGGGCGTCCGCCGCGCTGCGTACGTCGAGGCGGCCCCCGACGACCAGCTCGGCGTGGTCGCCCCTGATGTACATAAGCGCTCCCGTGAGTGCGTCTCGTACTCTGCGTTGGCCGGTGTGTTTCAGGTGATGCAACGTCTGACGGCGTGGGGGCCGGTCAGGTTGCCGTCTGTGAGCGAACCGATACCGAATTCACCTCAAGGGGTGATACCCGAGAGTCGCGTACGGTTCAAAGTGACGCCCGTGCCGCCGTGACGTCAGTGCTTGTAGAAGCCCTGTCCGCTCTTGCGTCCGATGTCCCCGGCGTCGACCATCCGGCGCATCAGCTCCGGCGGGGCGAACTTCTCGTCCTGGGACTCGGTGTAGATGTTGCCGGTGGCGTGCAGCAGGATGTCGACGCCGGTCAGGTCCGCCGTGGCCAGCGGGCCCATCGCGTGGCCGAAGCCCAGCTTGCAGGCGAGGTCGATGTCCTCGGCGGTGGCGACGCCCGACTCGTACAGCTTGGCCGCCTCGACGACGAGCGCGGAGATGAGACGGGTCGTCACGAACCCCGCCACATCCCGGTTGACGACGATGCAGGTCTTGCCGACGGACTCGGCGAACTCGCGGGCGGTGGCGAGGGCCTCGTCGCTCGTCTTGTAGCCGCGCACCAGCTCGCACAGCTGCATCATCGGCACCGGCGAGAAGAAGTGCGTACCGACGACCCGCTCCGGGCGCTCGGCGACGGCCGCGATCTTGGTGATCGGGATGGCGGACGTGTTCGAGGCGAGCACGGCGTCGTCCCGCACGATCTTGTCGAGCGCGCGGAAGATCTCGTGCTTGACCTCCAGCTTCTCGAACACGGCCTCGACGACGATGTCCGCGTCGGCGGCGGCGTCGAGGTCGGTCGTCGCGGTGATCCGGGCCAGGGCGGCCTCGGCGTCCTCCGCCCCCAGCTTGCCCTTGCCGACGAACTTGTCGTACGAGGCCTTGATCCCGTCGGTGCCACGGGTGAGCGCCTCGTCGGTGACATCGCGCAGGACAACATCCCAGCCCGCCTGCGCGGAGACCTGTGCGATACCGGACCCCATGAGCCCGGCGCCGATGACGGCCAGCTTCCGTGCCACTGTGCGACTCCCCTGGTACACGCTGTTGACGTATTGCCTCTCGGGCGGACATTAGCGCTCGTGAGGCGCCGTGTGACCGGTTAGTAATGCGCGTCACGTCTCAAATGACGGACATCACACCGGCAGCACCCATTCCGGCGCCCGTACGGCGTAGTTGAGCGCCTTCTCGCCCGGCTGCCGGACCCGTGCCGCCCCGTGCTGCCGGACGGCCGGGACGTAACTACGCTGGCCATATGGTCAATCTGACGCGCATCTACACCAGGACCGGCGACCAGGGCACCACGAACCTCGGTGACATGAGCCGAGTACCCAAGACCGACCTGCGCATCGCGGCGTACGCGGACGCCAACGAGGCGAACGCGGTGATCGGCACGGCGATCGCACTGGGCGGGCTGGACGAGGAGGTCGTCAAGGTCCTCACCCGCGTACAGAACGATCTCTTCGACGTCGGAGCGGATCTCTCCACCCCCGTCGTCGAGAACCCCGAGTTCCCGCCGCTGCGCGTCGAGCAGTTCTACGTCGACAAGCTGGAGGCCGACTGCGACCGCTTCAACGAGCGTCTGGAGAAGCTCCGGTCGTTCATTCTGCCGGGGGGTACGCCCGGTGCCGCGCTGCTGCACCAGGCCTGCACGGTGGTACGGCGGGCCGAGCGCTCGACGTGGGCGGCGCTGGAGGCCCACGGGGACGTCATGAACCCCCTCACCGCCACCTACCTCAACCGGCTGTCGGACCTGCTGTTCATCCTGGCCCGCACGGCCAACAAGGATGTGGGGGACGTGCTCTGGGTGCCGGGCGGGGAGCGCTGAGGCCCTAACGGCCGGCCGATGTACGGGCCGCCTGGTACAGGCCCGTCGCGACAAGCGCGCCGCCGAGGCACATCATGACCACCCCGACATTCGTCAGGGTGACGACAGGCGTCTCCACTCCGTCGGTGAACAGCCACAGCAGCAGGCCGGTCACGAGGGTGACGACACCCTCCAGCAGGTTCTTCGTCGCCTGGCTCATCGCCTGACCTCCTCCTTCGATTCCCTAGACTCCTTCGACTCCTTCGACGCCGCGACCCGGTGGTCCCTCTCGGGGACGGCCGGGGCTTTCTTCGGCCAGACGAAGTACGCGAGGGCGACCAGTCCGTGGATGCCGACGGCCCTGAGCGCCGCCCCTTGAAAGGCCCGCAGCGACGAGATGTCCCCGTCGTCGCCGACGTACCAGACCGCGCCCTGGAGCAGCGCGCACGCCACAGCCGCCGCCAGGAGCGTACGGAGCCACAGGCGGGCCTCGTGGCGGGCGCGCGGCATGCCGTAGCGCGGTGGTCCCACCGGCTTGGGCGCGCCGGCCAGGCGGTGGGCCGCGTGGCCGTCGAGCCAGCGGATCGTGTACTGATCTTAAATTCCTGAGGTAGACCTGGCGACAGCTGATGATCCATCAGGTATGCCGGTGGTATGCGGTACGCGACGGGTGGCGGGCTGAC